>JALYLP010000001.1 GCA_030774195.1 Actinomycetota bacterium
CGCTCGTGCTGTTCGAGCGACCGGACCGGCCCCCGGTCACGCTCGAGACCTTGGGCCTCTCCGCGCCGTGGCGGATCTTGCGCCCGGGGATCCGCAGCAGGGGGTTCGAGGTCGAGATCGGCGCCGACTGAGTGCCCCTCGCGGCCCCTCCGCTGGACGAAGGGTCGGTAGGGTAGAGCCGTGGTCACGATCGCCCACATCTCGGATCCCCACGTCGGATCTCCGCATTTCGTGCCCAACCTGATGAACCGCGTGATCGCCGAGCTGAACCAGCTCCAACCGGACGTGGTCGTCGTTTCGGGCGACTTGACGACCGATGGGTTCCGTCCCGAGTACAAGGCCTGGCTCGCCTATGCCGATCGGATCGAGGCTCCGCTGCTCACCGTTCCGGGGAACCACGACTCTCGGAACGTCGGGTACCTCCATTTCGAAGATCTGATCGGGCCCCGGATGTGGGTGAACGACATCGAGAACGTGCGCATCGTCGGGGTGGACTCGAGCGAGCCCGATCTGAACGAGGGCCAGGTCGGACGCGTCCACTACGACTGGATCACCGACCAGTTCGCCGGGCCGGCGGCGTTGAAGGTCTTCGTCCTGCACCACCACCTCATGCCGATCCCCGGGACAGGGCGGGAGCGCTCGATCGTGATGGACGCCGGCGATCTCCTCGAAGTTCTGGTGCACGCGGGGGTCCACGTGGTCCTGTCGGGGCACAAACACGTTCCGTACGTCTGGCGCCTGGAGGACCTCTATATCGCGAACGCCGGGACGGTATCGTCGCTGCGGCTGCGCGGCTACGGCAAGCCGTGCTACAACGTCCTCGACTTCGACGGGGACGAGGTCTCGATCCAACGCGTCTTCCCCTTCGAGGGTGAGCGCCACCTCATGGCGAGGTTCGTCTTGTTCGAAACGGCGAGGCACCATCGTGAGGCACCCGTGCAACAGGTCGCGGGACCGCCCGAGTCCTAGGCCCGAGTCCTGGGGCGGACCGCCCGCCCACGAGCGGCGAGAGAGGGACAACCGGCACCATCCGATGCGCGCGATCGCTCTGGTCGACGGCGAGCACTACCCACCGGTCACCAGCTGGGCGCTCGAGGTTGCCCGCTCCCGTGAGGTCGAGGTCGTCGTGGCGCTCTTCGTCGGGGGTATCGAGAAGCTCCTTCCCGGCGACCTTCCCGACCTCGGCGTGCCGGTCCGCTCCGTTGCGGACGATCGGGCGGAGGGCTTGCGCGCGGCCATCGCCGAGTGGCGACCCGAGGTCGTGCTGGACCTCTCCGATGAGCCCGTGCTCGGGTACCGGGAGCGGATGGAGTTGGCGTCGGTGTCGCTCGTCCTGGGCGTGCCGTACCAGGGAGCGGATTTCCGGTTCGACCCGCCGGTCGCGGACCCGCCGCCCCTCGGTATCCCCGTTCTCGCCGTCTATGGGACGGGCAAGCGAACGGGGAAGACCGCCGTCGCGGGCGAGGTCGCGCGGCGGGCCGCTCGCCGCGACCTCGCGCCGATCGTGATCGCCATGGGTCGCGGGGGGCCGCCCGCCCCCCAGGTGGCCGAGGCGGGCTCGGTGACGCTCGATCGGCTGATCGCCCTCGTCGAGGCTGGGGAACACGCCGCGTCGGATTACCTCGAGGACGCGCTGACCACGGGCGTGACCACGATCGGCGCCCGCCGGGCGGCCGGCGGGTTGGCGGGAGCCCCCTACGCGACCAACGTCGCGGAGGCGGTCGCGATCGGAGCCGCACGCCACCCCGGCCTCCTCGTCCTCGAGGGGAGCGGGGCGGCCCTGCCGCCCGTCGCCTGGGATGCGGGGGTCCTGGTGGTCCCCGCGACGTGCCCGCCGGAGTACATCCGCGGCTATCTCGGTCCGTATCGCCTGTTGCGGGCCGACCTGGCTGTTGTTACCATGTCTGCAAGCCCGGTTCCCGGGCCTGAGAACCTCTCGCAGCTCTCCGCTCACCTGCGTCGTACGTTGGGCGATGCGCGGGTCTTGGTGACCGACTTCCTCCCAGTGCCACTCGCAGATGTGCGAGGACAGGAAGCGTTCTTCGCAACGACCGCTCCGACCGCGATCTCCACAGCCCAGGCTCAGCATCTGGAGGCCGCCTACGGGGTCCGGATCGTCGGGTCGAGCGCGAGGCTGGCCGACCGTGCCGGCCTGGCGGAGGACCTCGAGGCCGCCGGGAGGTACGACGTGCTCCTCACGGAGTTGAAAGCGGCAGCCGTCGACGTTGCGTGTCGACATGCGGCCGCTCGCGGGGCCGATGTGGTCTTCGTGGACAACCGAGCAGAAGTGACCGAAGGAACGACGGACCTGGCAACCGCCTTCGGAGAGGTCATCGACCTGGCGATCGCCAGGGGGATGACACGAGGGAGCGAACCCTCGAGAGGGACCGACGGATGAGCGAACGAACGAGGACGTCCCAGATCGTGATCTCCGATCGCGAGCCGGGGTTGCCGTTCTCCAAGGGGTTGCTCGCGTCCCAGGTCATGGTGACGGGGCTGTCCCCGTATCGCGCCTATCAGGTCGCGGAGGAGGTCGAGATCCGTCTCTTGGATAGGCGACGATCCTCCGTCACGTCGGCCGAGCTGGCCGAGGTCGCGATCGAGGTGATCGGCGAGGTTGCGGGTGAGCGCTACGCGACCAACTTCGTGCGCTGGCGGGAGATCGAGAACCTCGATGTCCCGCTGGTGATCCTTATCGGGGGAGCCACCGGGGTCGGCAAATCCACGATCGCGACGCAGTTGGCCGCTCGGCTGGGCATCGTCCGCGTCGTCGCGACCGACGCGATCCGTGAGGTTATGCGGGCGATGCTGTCGGAAGAGCTGATGCCGACCTTGCACGTTTCGTCGTTCCAGGCGGACAAGGCCCTGCGGGAACCCCCCACGAAGGTGGCGGACGCGCTCACGCTGGGCTTCCGCGAACAGACCGCGGCCGTCTCGGTCGGGATCAACGCCTTGATCGAACGCGCCGCCGCCGAGGGGACGAGCATCGTCATCGAGGGAGCACACATCGTCCCGGGGTTCTTCGAGACGGATGCGCACGCCGAGCACATCCTCGCGGTACCGTTCGTCGTCGGGGTCGACGACGAAGATCGTCACCGGTCGCATTTCGCCGCCCGCGAAGATGCGGTCGCCGCGCGACCCGCTACCCGCTACGTCGAAGGGTTCGAAGGGATCCGGCGGCTGCAGCGGTACGTGAAGAGCCAGGCGCTCGCGCACGGAGTGCCCGTGATCCCGAACTACAGCTTCGACCAGTCGATCGCCGCGGTGATCGACCTGGTCATGGAGCGCGCCACCGCACGCGCGGGGGCGCCGCTCGCCGGCGACGCCGTGGGCGCCACCGGAAGGAACGAACCGCGAACGAACCCGAAGGAGGGGAAGACGGCATGAAACTCTTCCTCGATACCGCAAGCATCGAGGAGATCCGCGAGATCAACCGCTGGGGTGTGCTCGGTGGGGTGACCACCAACCCATCGTTGCTCCAGAAGGAGGCCGCGGAACCCGACAAGGTATGGCGCCAGATCCTCGACGAGGTCGATGGTGACGTCTCGCTCGAGGTGACCGCACCGGAAGCCGATGGGATGGTGGCGCAGGGCCGCACGCTCGCCGCGATGGGTCCGAACGCCGTGGTGAAGGTTCCCATGACCCCCGACGGCCTCGAGGCCGGCGCGCGACTGGTGAGCGAGGGCATGCGCATCAACGTTACCCTCGTGTTCTCAGCCGCGCAGGCCATCTTGGCCGCGGAGGCTGGGGCGTACATCGTGTCGCCGTTCCTCGGGCGGCTCGACGACGTTGCGAGCGACGGGATGGCGCTGTTGCATTCGATCTGCGACATCTATGCTGTGCAGGGCTACGGGACCAAGGTCCTGGCCGCATCGCTCCGACACCCGATGCACGTGGTGGAGTCGGCGCATGCCGGCGCCGATATCGCCACGATGCCGTACGAGGTCTTCACGAAGCTCGTGAAGCACCCATTGACCGATCTCGGCATGGAGCGGTTCCAGGCCGATTGGGAGAAGCTCCAGCACCAGCTGGAGGGAGAGGCATCCACCTGATGGACACAACGATCGAGCGAAGCGCTCTCGAGGGCAAGCTCCTACCGGAGCTGCAGCAGATCGCCCAAACCCTGGGCGTCGAGGGCACGCAGAAACTACGGAAGGCGGGTCTGATCGACGCGATCGTCGCCGCCTCGACCAACGGAGAAGGTTCGGCCCGCAACGGCGATGAGGCCGTGATCGCTGCGGCCTCATCGCCGTCGGTCGAGGAGGCGCCCGCGCCGGACCGCGACGATGTTCGCGGCGCCGCGGACGACGACGGTGACGGACCGCAACCCGGCGAGGGGAACGACCGTGAGGACCGTGCCGATCGCGGTGACGGCGGCGAGCGGAACGATCGCGGTGACCGCGGCGAGCGGAACGATCCCGGCGATCCCGGTGACCGTCAGGGCGCTCCACGTCCGGTCGGGCAAGGTCCCTCGGACGGCGGCGAGCGTGATCGACGGCGCCGGCCCTCCCGTGAGGAGCGTCGTCGCTCGCGCGAGGACCGGAAGGTCCGCGACGAGCAGGATCGGGCCGAGGAGCTCAAGACCGCTCCGACGCGGACAGGGATCTTGGACATCCTCCCGGAGGGATACGGCTTCCTCCGGACGTCCGGGTATCTGCCGGGCCAGGAGGACGTCTACGTATCGCTGTCCTACGTGCGGCGCTACCAGCTTCGCAAGGGCGACACCGTGACGGGCAAGATCCGCGAACCGAAGAACAACGAGAAGTACCCGGCGCTGCTGTCGGTCGAAGCGGTCAACGAGATCGACCCCGAGAAGGCAGTCGCGCGGCCGCAGTTCGACAAGCTCACGCCGCTCTTCCCGGACGACCGGTTCCGTCTCGAGAGTGGCCCGCTCGCGATCACGGAGCGGATCATCGACATGATCGCGCCGATCGGCAAGGGTCAGCGCGGGATGATCGTGGCGCCGCCCAAGTCCGGCAAGACGACGATCCTGAAGCAGATCGCGAACGGCATCATCCACTCGAACCCCGAGACGCACGTGATCGTGCTCCTCGTCGACGAACGACCCGAGGAGGTCACCGACTGGCAGCGCACGGTCCGTGCCGCTGAGGTCGTCTACTCGACGTTCGACAAGCCGACCGACCAACACATCCAGGTCACGGAGCTCGTCCTCGAACGGGCGAAGCGGCTGGCGGAGATGGGGCAAGACGTCGCGATCATCCTCGACTCCCTGACCCGCCTGACGAGGGCCTACAACCTGGGGATGCCCGCGTCCGGCAAGATCCTCACGGGCGGCATCGACTCCGCGGCGCTGTATCCGCCCCGTCGGTTCTTCGGTGCAGCGCGCAACATCGAGGAGGGCGGCTCGGTCACCATCATCGCTTCGGCGCTGGTGGAGACCGGCTCGCGGATGGACGATGGGATCTTCGAGGAGTTCAAGGCTACGGGGAACATGGAGCTCCGGCTGGATCGGCAGCTCTCCGAGAAGCGGCTGTTCCCGGCGATCAACGTCGACGCCTCGAGCACCCGCAAGGAGGAGCTGCTCCTGCCGCCCGAGGAGCTGGCGCTGGTGATCCGCCTCCGCCGGGTCCTGCATGCCCTGGAGACCGGCGCGGCGCTGGAGCTCCTGATCGACAAGCTCCGGTCGACCAAGTCGAACGAGCTCTTCCTGAAGGACATCGCGAAGGCACCGACCGGGGGCTGAGCCGGTCGGCGGGAATAGGGGAGCGTTACACCAGGTAGCATCCCGACGCTCTCACGAAGGAGATCGATCCACCATGAAGCAGGGCATCCACCCCGACTACCAGATCGCGAACGTCCACTGCTCGTGCGGCAACACGTTCCAGACCCGCTCGACGGTGAGCGAGATCCGCTCAGACATCTGCTCGAACTGCCACCCCTTCTACACGGGCAAGCAGAAGCTAGTGGACACGGGCGGGCGTGTGGAGCGCTTCCAGCGCCGCTACGCCAAGACCCAGCAGGCCCAGCAGGCCGCGAAGCAGGGCTGAGTCGCCGGTGGGCCAACCGCCCCCGGCGACGACCCACCTTTACGGCGGTCAGGCCGTCGTCGAGGGCGTCATGATGCGCGGCTCCGATCATTGGGCGGTGGCCGTCCGCGAACCCACGGGCTCCGTCTACGTTGAGTCGCACGCGATCGATTCGGTCGCGTCGCGACACCCGATCTGGCGGAAGCCGTTCTTCCGGGGGATCGTCGTACTGGGTCAGTCGCTCTCCATCGGCATCCGGGCGTTGATGATCGCGTCGAACCATGCCGTGGCCGAAGAGGAGCAGCTCTCCAGCCGACAGATGGGTGTGTCACTCACGATCGCGATGGTCGCGTTCATCGCGATCTTCATCCTGGGTCCGACGACGCTGTTCGCCTGGGCGGAGAACCGCGTCGACGCCAACGGCGTGCTGGTGAACGTCGCCGAAGGCATCTTCCGGGTAGCGCTGTTCGTCGGATACCTCTGGCTGATCGGCCGAACCAAGGACATCCGCCGCGTCTTCGAATATCACGGCGCCGAGCACAAGACGATCGCGGCGTACGAGCATGACGAGGACCTCGTTCCGGATCGCATCGAGCGCTTCCCGAAGGAGCACGTTCGGTGCGGGACGAACTTCCTCATCATCGTGATGATCATCACCATCTTCGTGTTCACCTTGTTCGGGACGCCCGGACTGTTGTGGCGGCTCGTCTCCCGCGTGATAGCGATCCCGATCATCGCCGGGATCGCGTACGAGGCGCTCCGCCTCGGCGCTCGGTATCCCCGCTCCGCGGCGGTGCGCGTGATGATGGCGCCGGGGATCTGGCTCCAGAAGATCACGACCAGTGAGCCCGATGTCGGTCAGATCGAGGTCGCGGTGTCCTCCTTCAAAGAGGTGCTCCGTCGGGAAGCTGAGGCCGCCGGCACCGCCTGAGGCCTACGCCGGACGATCGTTGCATCTGAAGCTCACGGCGCAGAAGATGGCGTGTCCGATCGATGGGCCGGTCGAGCGTTGCCCGGACGGCCTCGGAATGAAGCGATACCCGGGAGGTGGCTCCATGACGAACGACCTCGACCTACCCCTATTGCCGAGCGCCGAGCAGATCCGCCGGCGGGAGTTCGCGACGGTCCGGCGAGGCTACGACCCGGACCAGGTCCGCGAGTACCTCCAGGGCGTCGCGGGCCAGGTGGAGACGCTCGAGCGCGAGTTGAGCGGCCAGCGCAAGGGCGCGAAGGCGCAGGGCCCGGCGACACCGGGCGGGTCCCTCGCCCCCACGGTCACGGCCGGACAGGTCATGACGCCGTCAACACCGGTGCCGACGACCCCGGCGCCGGCCACGCCGGCACCGGCCACGCCCGCGCAGGACCCCTACGAGACGATCGCCAAGCGATTCGCCGGTGTGCTCGCGTCCGCGGACAAGGAAGCCACGACGGCCCTCGCCGAGGCGAAGGCCGAGGCGGACCGCATCCTCCAGGAAGCCCGCTCCGAGGCCGACCGGATCAAGCTCGACGCCCAGGCACGGGCGGAGCAAGCCAAGCAGCAGGGGACCGACTCTCTCGGGGAAGCCAAGCGCGAAGCCGAAAGGATCCTGGGTTCGTTGTCGGAGCGTCGGGAGGTCCTCGTGACCCAGATGCACGACATGCGATCGAAGTTGCTGTCGGTCGCGAAGGAGCTCGAGGCGTCGATCGACGCGCCCGAGTCGATCGACGCGCCCGAAGGGAACGACCCCGGGCCCGCTCCGGGCGACGGTGGAACCTCCGACGATCTCGTCGACCCCCGATACGAGGACATGTGGGCGTTGCCCAAGGGCAAGAAGATGGTCGACATCCCGGATCTCGCCGCACTCGACGTGGACTTCGAGGAAGAGCCGCGCCGCGACTGACCCATCGGCTTCGGTCGCTCGGCGTCCGCGCCTGCGACCATAGGACGCATGGCGTCCGGCATCGAGACGAAACTCGACGAGATCGAGGAGAGCTACGAGCAGGCTGCGGCCGAGCTCGCGACCCCCGATGTCTCGGCCGATCCCGACCGGCTTCGTGACCTCGGCAAACGGTTCGCCGAGCTGCAGGACGTCGTGGTGCCGTACCGCGAGTACAAAGCGCTCTCGACGCAGGCGCGGGAGGCTCGGGAACTCGCGAAGGCTGAGGCCGACCCCGAGATGGCCGCTTATTTCCACGACGAGGTCGAGCGGCTCGACGCGCGGGTCGCCGAACTCCGCGGCCGGCTTGAGCTGCTCCTCGTTCCGAAGGATCCCGACGAGGGCAAGGACCTGATCCTCGAGATCCGGGCGGGCGCCGGCGGTGAGGAGGCCGCGCTGTGGGCGGGCGACCTCTTCGAGATGTATCAACGGCTCGCCGATCGCCACCGGTGGAAGACCGACATCATCGCGTCCTCGCCGTCGGACCTCGGCGGGTTCAAGGAGGTCTCGCTGGAGGTCCGGGGCCCGGATGCGTACGGCCGACTCAAGTACGAGGCCGGGGTGCACCGCGTCCAACGGGTCCCGGTCACCGAGTCGCAGGGCAGGATCCACACCTCGACCGCGACGGTGGCGGTCATGCCCGAAGCCGAGGAGGTGGAGGTCGACCTCCGACCCGAGGATCTGCAGATCGACGTGTACCGCTCGAGCGGTCCGGGCGGTCAATCGGTCAACACGACCGATTCGGCGGTACGGATCCTCCATAAGCCGACCGGGATCAAGATCGAGATGCAGGAGGAGCGCAGCCAGCTCCAGAACAAGGACAAGGCGATGCGGTACCTGCGGGCACGTCTGTATCGGTTGGCCCTCGACGAGGCCCACGCGAAGGAGGCCGCGGTCCGCCGGGCCCAGCTCGGGACGGGGGAGCGCTCCGAGAAGATCCGGACCTACAACTATGCCGAGGGCCGGGTCACCGACCATCGGATCAAGCACACGTCGCACCAACTGCAGGACGTGCTCGCGGGCGGCGAGGAGCTGGACGGCTTCGCCGACCGGCTCCTCGCAGCCGAGCGCGCCGCGCAGCTGTCCGCGGACGGGGACTGATGGTCGATGCGCCCGACCGAGGTGGTGCGTCGCGGATCCGGGTACCTCGAACGGCATGGGGTCGAGGCCCCGGATGTGAACGCCGAGGCGCTGATGATGCGGCTCCTCGATGTCGATCGTGCGGCCCTGTATGCGCGTGAGCAGGGCCTCAGTTCGGCCGAGGCGCGCGCGTACGGGCGCGCCCTGTGTCTGCGCTGTGCCGGGACGCCGTTGCAGCACCTGACGGGGGAACAGGGGTTCCGCCACCTGGTGCTGACCGTGCGACCCGACGTGTTCGTCCCCCGACCCGAGACCGAGGTCCTCGTGGACGTCGCGCTCGAGCTCCTCGAAGGCACCGAGACGCCGTGTGTGGTGGACCTCTGCACCGGGTCGGGCGCGGTCGCCCTGGCGATCGCCGACGAACGCCCCGGCGCGCGCGTCATGGCGACGGATATCTCCGAGGCTGCCGTCGCCCTCGCGCACGAGAACGCCGAGCACCTGGGGCTCGCGATCGACGTCCGTGCCGGCGATCTGTTCGAGCCGCTGGCCGCCGCGCGCCGCGGGGAGGTCGATCTGATCGTGGCGAACCCTCCGTACCTCTCGATCGAGGTCGCGGGGGACCTCCCGCCGGAGGTCCGAGCCGATCCGCCGGAGGCGCTTTTCGGGGGGCTCAAGGTGACGCGTCGTCTGATCACCGAGGCGATCGCATGGCTCCGACCGGGTGGCGCGTTGGCGATCGAGTGCGACGAGGGCGACGCGGCGGCGGTCGCCGCGGCGGCGCGCGATGCCGGCTTCGAGGAGGTGTTCGTGCGCCGCGATCTGAACGGACGTGACCGAGTCGTCGGCGCGCGGCGGCCGTGACGG
>JALYLP010000002.1 GCA_030774195.1 Actinomycetota bacterium
TGCTGAACCGAGAGGTCGTCGACGAGTCCGATCACCAGCTGGGTCATGTCCACGACGTCCGGGGAGAGCTCGTGGAAGGACACCTGCGGGTGATCGGCCTTGTCTGCGGCAAGCTCGGCATCCTCGAGCGTTATGGCGTCGGCACCCACGGGAGCGGCGGGCCGGAGCAGGCGAAGGTGCACGGCCACCCCGTCATCCCGTGGGAGCGAGTCGTACGCATCGGGACGAAGGTCGTCGTGCGTAACTAGGCTAGGCGGATGCAGGGAGCGTCCGAATGGTTCCTCTCGGCGGAGGAGCGCGGCAACCCGGCGACAGCGCTCACCCATGGTGGAGAGAACTCCGCCTGGACCGTCGGCAACCGTGTCGAGCCGCTGATCCACGGGGCCACGTACTTCTCTCGGCTCGTCGCTTGTCTCTCGACGCTCGGTGCTGAGGACCAGGTGCTGCTCGTGGATTGGCGGGGGGACGACGATGAGCTCCTTCGTCCGAGCGGTCCGCGCCTCGGCGAACTGCTCTCCGGTCTCGCGACCCGAGGTGTCCAGGTCCGAGGGCTGCTCTGGCGCTCGCACCCGAAGATGTTCGGATTCAACGAAGGGGAGGCCAGCGCGCTCGCCCGCGTCGTGAATGATGCCGGCGGAGCCTTGCTCCTGGACGCGCGCATCCGGCGCGGCGGATCGCACCACCAGAAGCTGGTGTTGCTCCTGCACCCTGCCCGCCGCGATGAGGATCTGGCCTTCGTCGGTGGCATCGACCTCTGCCACGGGCGTCGCGACGACGAGCGCCACGAAGGCGACCCGCAGGCCGAGGTGCTCGATCCTGCGTTCGGCCCGCGACCGCCGTGGCACGACATCCAGGCCGAGGTTCGTGGTCCGGCCGTCGCCGATCTCGTGGAGACGTTCCGAGAACGGTGGAACGATCAGACGCCACTCGAGCGGACCCACCTCCGGCTCGGCGGGATCACCGGACGAGCCACCCGCGAGCAGGGCCTTCCCGACCCCCTGCCACCGTACGGCGCTTCACCGCCGGCCACGGGAACCCATGCGGTGCAGGTGCTTCGCACGTATCCGACCAAACGTCCCCCTTATCCATTCGCTCCCGACGGGGAAAGGAGCATCGCCCGTATGTACTCCAAGGCGCTGGAACGGGCGCGCTCGTTCATCTACGTCGAGGATCAGTATTTCTGGTCAGAGGAGATCGCCGCGCTCTACGAGGCGGCGCTGGAACGAGCGCCCGATCTCCGGATCATCGTCGTGGTACCTCGGCACCCGGACCGCAACGGCCGGATCTCGGGACCGACGAACAGGCTCGGGCAACTGACCATGATGAAGACCCTCTCCGAGGCCGGAGGCGATCGCTTCGCCGTGTACGACCTCGAGAACGAACAGGGGACCGCGATCTACGTCCACGCGAAGGTCGTCGTGATCGACGACGTGTTGGCCATGATCGGCTCGGACAACATGAACCGACGATCATGGACGCATGATTCGGAGCTGTCGATGGCCGTTCTCGACGACGAACGAGACGAGCGTGAGCCACGAGACCCGGCCGGGCTCGGCGACGGCGCGCGGCGCTTCGCCCGGGACCTCCGGTTACGTCTTTGGCGGGAGCACCTGGGCGCGACCTCCGACGACGGTCTCTTGGATCCCCGCGAAGGCTTCGAACGCTGGCGCGACACAGCGGAAGCGCTCGATGCCTGGCACGACGGCGGTGAGCGTGGCGATCGACCCACCGGCCGGATCCGGAATCACCGTCCTCGACCGGTGCCCGCCTGGCAGCGCGCTTGGGCCTGGCCGCTCTATCGAAACATCGTTGATCCCGACGGCCGTCCGGCCCACCTCCAGCGGTCTCACCGGTTCTGATCGCCGACGGTCATCTGCTGCGCTACGTGGGGTTCGGACTCCATCACCTTCTGAGCACTTTGCGGATCAGGGCTGCCCCCTCGGACGGCTTCTAGCTGGGCACCGATGGCTCCGCCGAAGAGCAGCGCGACCGAGGCCAGCAACGACCACAACAGGAGCGCCACGATCCCCGCGAGGGGTCCGTACGTCTGCCCGAACGTCGAGCTGGCCTGGAACATGGCATCGAGACCCGCGGTCACGATCGCCAACAGGAGGACGGCGACGATCGCGCCGAACGCCAGCCAGGACCAACCCGGCTGGTGCCTCCGCGGCGACCACTTGAAGAGCAACGCGATCGCGGCGATCAGCAGGCCGAGCGCCAAGGGCCACCGGACCACGTTCCACACGGTGGATGCCGTGTGACCGCTCAGGGACGAGCTGATCGCCCGGCCGAGCCCCAGAGCAGCGAAGGCCGCCACGAACAGGACGCCGGCGCTGATCGTCAGGACGAACGCGCGGCCGTATTTCCGCCCCGTCGATCGATCCTGCTCGATGCCGTACATGCGGTTCAGCGCACGCTCGATCTGGCCCATCAGCGTCGTTCCCGTGATCAACGCACCAACCAGACCGATGATCAGGGCGAGGTAACGGTGCGACGACCCCGCCTTGTGGGCCTGCTGGACGGCGTCCGTCAAGATCGTCCCCGCTGGCCCCGGGACGACCTTCTGGAGCGTCTTGACGATGGTGTTGCTCAACCCTCCGGACCCCAGAGCGCTGGCGAGACCGATCAGGGCGATGATGCCTTCGAGGAAAACGAGGGTGGTTGCGAACGCCATCGATCTCGCGTGGCTGAAGCCGTCGGCGTACCGGAGCCTCATGAACGCATCTCGGATCAGCCTCCAACGACCGGTGCGCTCCAAGGTCTGCCGCGCGTCGTCTCCGGTCAGCCCCCACGTCTCCGGAACCTGATTCGCCGTACTCATGGCCCCTCCTCCCGAGGTACACAGACGGTGATGGCTCCAGGCTCCACCTTGACCTTCAGGCGTTTGGTCTTCTTCCGAACGCCCCCGTCGATCTCGTAGGGAACGGCCTTCTCCAAGCGGATATCGAACATCCGGCCGGTCGTCGTCTCGACGAAGGGGGATCCCTCGGCGTTGCCGATCACCGAGCGGCCCAGCGTTCTCACCCAGTCCATCGCTCCGGACGCCGTAACGACACCGAGGTTCAAGAGCCCGTCGTCGGGCTGAGCGTCCGGGAACGCGGAGATCCCGCCGATGACGTCGCCGACGTTGCCGATGAGCAGGCAACTCGCCTTGCCCTTGAACCACGCCTTCCCGTCCACCTCGATGCGCATCTTGACGGACGACTTCCGCACGTTCTTGGCGCCCGTCCAGACGTACGCGAAGCGTCCAACCTTGTCCTTCAAACCGGCATCGGCGTCGCGGATCATCAATGCGTCGAGGCCCGTTCCGGCCATCACACCGAAGTGCTCGCGGTTGATCTGCCCGACGTCGAGCTGACGTCGGGATCCGTTCAGCCCGATCTTGACGGCCTCTTCCAGATCCTTCGGGATGCCGAGGTTCGTCGCGAAGAGGTTCGCGGTGCCCGCAGGCAGGATGGCCAGCGCAACGGGAACGCCGGCCACGGCATCGATGACGCGCTGCACGGTTCCATCACCGCCCCAGACGAAGATCAGCTCGACGTCCTCCTTCAGCAGCTTCTCCACCTGCTCGGGAACGAACCGGCTCTTCGGGACCTCTCGCCACATCGGATCGTTGATCCCGTAGCTCGCAAGGGTCTTGCGGAGCTCTTCGAGACCACCGCCGAGTGTCTTGGCCGAGTGGGCAAGGACGCCCACCGAGGTCACGGCGCCGCCCTTTTCGCCTTCGCGGTGCGCTCGTGGAGGACCGCGCCGGCCGTGCGGCAGGCCAGCAGCGCGAAGAGCACGGCTCCGGCTGCTATCACGGCGCTCCCCATCTCGTCCGTGGGGTGATGCATCCCCCGATAGAGGCGCGAGATCCCAACGTAGATCGGGATCGCGGCGGCCGCCAACCAGACGAGAACGCGCACGGTCGCACTTCGAACGTGGGAGGTGATCAGGATCGCGAGGCTGACGAACAGAACGATCGCCGCGGCCGTGTGTCCCGACGGGAAGCTGGCCGTGGGCGGAGCAGCGTCCAGCCTTGGGACGTTCGGACGGGCTCGGTTGACCACGAGCGACGACGTCAGGGAGACCGAGGACTCGAGGGTAAGGGCCGCCACGAGGAATCCGAGCTCGCGCCAACGACGCCCGATCGCGAGGACGATGCCTGCCACCACCGCGATCCCGATGATCGTCAGGGTTGCACCCAAGTCGGAGCCCACCCTCGACACCGAGTCCAGCGTCGTCGTCCGCTGCTCCACGAACCACCGGTTGACGCTGTCCTCCCAGGTGCCGACCGGCCCGCCGGCAAGCCACTTGGTGATGATCAGACCGAGCCCGATAGCGACGGCGGCCATCACGACGTAGCCTGCGACCACGACGGCACCGCCCGCAACGACCGGACGATGTGTTCGCAGATGCCCGCCGAGTCGTTCAGCGAGGCCGTCAGGCGTGGGTTCGAAGACGCTCGCGGGTTCGTTCACTTGAAGATGCTCACCCCACCCGGTCCCACCAGGAACCCAGCGATGATGAGGACGATCCCGAAGATGATCGATCTCCTGAGGATCGCCACGATGCCGGCGATCACGAGCACCACAGCGATGACCCACAAGATGGTGTGAACGCTGCCACTCTTCGCAGCCAGCAACCCGAGAGCCTCGAACATGTCGCCTCCCTTCTACCTCTGGCAACCATAGACGGAAATCGGTTGCTCCCTGCTCATCCCGTCATCGAATGCTGGGTGGAGAAGCGTTCGTTCACGTTCTCGATCCAACCGAGGGCCCAAGCTGCTCAAACAGCAACCCTGGGCTTCGGAAACCCACGAAGCACCGGGCGTAGACTGATGGACGGAGGCGCCTGGTGGCGGTTCTTTCTGGATCACCCGCCGTCGCCCTCTCCGCTTCCGAGACAGCCACCTGAGCGTCGGCCCAGGCCGATGCAAGAACGTCCGGGAGGGAGGAAACGATGAACAGAACGTCGGGCATGGGACTTCTGGTGTTCGGCATCGTGCTCGGGATCGCTGGTGCGATCCTGAGGTTCGCTGTCACTGCGCACACCACGGGGTTCAACATCCACGAGGCTGGGGTCATCCTGCTGGTCGTGGGGGTTGCAGCCGCCGTGGTAGGTCTGGTCCTACTCCTCGTCGGTAGCAGGAGTCGGAGCACGATGACGGAAAGTGTCCAGCAGACGCCCACCGGACAGGTGCGGACGCAAGAACGCTCCGATTCCGGCTCGGATCTCTAGACGCACCGCGTCGGCTCGGACATGGGGCATGACCGATCAGGCTGAGGCCCGAGGCAACGCAGAACAGATCCGCCCGCCCGTCTCTGCTGGAGTGCGCGTGCTCGCTACGTGCGGGCTGGGCCTCCTTGCTTTCGGCATCGTGATGAGTCTTGCGCCCTGGCAGGTGGCCTCACTCGTGGGATGGGACGTTTGGGCCGGCGTGTTCGTCGCTTGGGTGTGGTGGAGCATCGGGCGCATGGACGGCTCCGCCACGGCAAGATCCGCGATGATCGAAGACGACTCGAGGGCCGCGTCCGACTTGGTGCTCATAGCAGCCAGCGTGGCCAGCCTGCTCGGCGTAGGGCTGGCCCTCCTCAAGGCCTCGAGCGAGACGGGGACGGCACAAGGCGTTGTTACAGGAGTCGCCGCCCTGAGCGTTGTCCTCTCGTGGGGGGCCGTTCACACCGTGTTCACGCTCCGCTACGCGAGGACGTATTACGCGGAGGGCGGGGGCATCGACTTCAACGAGGATCGACCGCCCGACTACCGAGACTTCGGCTACGTCGCCTTCACGATCGGCATGACGTATCAGGTCTCCGATACCGATCTAACCTCGAACTCGCTCCGCAGGACCGCCCTGCGCCACGCTCTCTTGTCGTATCTGTTCGGGATCGTTGTGGTGGCCATCACCATCAACGTGGTGGCTGGGCTGCTGCGCGGATAGGCGGGTCGACAGCTCAGGGTCCCACAGAGGTCGACTACCGAGAAGGATCGATCACCTCGGCCTTCCTCGCGACGATGGCGGCCAAGACCTCCTGTTTCTCGGGCTCCGGCACGCCGAAGCGATCGAGCGAGTTCGCGATCTCCGCTCCCACTTCGTCGAACTCTTCGGACGTGATCTGCAGATCTTCGTGGGCTTCGCCCATCGGCTTGCCGGTGTACGTGAAGGGCCCGCCGGTTACTTCACACAGCCAGAGCGTCCGCATGAACTTCAGGCCGGGCAACTTGCCCTCTTCGTTCCAGAGCTTCAAAGCGGGATTCACCTTGAGCTTCGGGTTCTTCACGATCTCGTCGCTGAAGCGATCGACCACCATCGAGATGGCGTTGACTCCCCCGAGTCGGTCATAAAGGCTGTGCTCCGTCATCGTTCCCCCCTCCCGAACATCCCTCTCTGACCGAGCCGCACTCGCGGAGACGGTGCAGTTGTCCCGGTGGGTCTACGGACGGGCCGACGGTCGGGTTCAGTCCTCGGATAGCCCTGGTCCCAGCCCGTCCGTCAGTGGAGGCTACACTCGGAGGATGCCGAGCTCGAACCGTCGCCCGCCTTCCGTGCGCCCACATGCGGGTGGCGGCGCCGTCATGCTGATCGGCGGCGCTGAAGACAAGCTCAAGACCAAGCGGATCCTCTCCAGGTTCGTCAAGCTCGCCGGCGGGCCCGAGGCTCGGATCGTCGTCGTGAGCACGGCGTCGATGCTCGGCGAGGTCAGCACGGAGTCCTACAAGGCGATCTTCACCGGGCTCGGCGTGGCGCAGGTGACGGGGATGCGCCCGCAGGCCCGCCGGGAGGCCGAGGGCCTGCAGGTGGCCGCCACGCTCGTCGAGGCGACCGGCGTGTTCCTGACCGGAGGCAATCAGCTTCGTCTGACCTCCATCGTCGCCGGCACCAGGCTCGATTCCGGGCTGCATCTCGCCCACGACCGCGGCGCCGTTATCGCCGGCACGTCCGCGGGTGCGAGCGCGCTGGCCGGTCACATGCTCGCCTTCGGTGACTCGGGCCCAACGCCACGCCACGGCATCGTGCAGCTCGCCGCGGGGCTCGGGCTGGTCCCCAATACCGTGGTCGACCAACACTTCGAGGAGCGGATGCGGCTGGGCCGGTTGCTCTCGGCGATCGCGCAGTCGCCTTCGCTCATCGGGCTCGGTCTGGACGAGGACACGGCCGCGATCGTTACCGTCGACGGGCGGATGGAGGTCATCGGCCGGGGGGCCGTCACCGTCGTGGACGGCTCGAACATGCAGACCGACGCGTATCGCCTGCGGAGGCGCCGGCCCATGATGATCTCCGGCGCCATCCTGCACTCGATCCCCTCCGGCTACATCTTCGATCTGCGGGCCCGCGAACTCGCTTCCGACGAGGGTGGTGTCAGGATCGAGCGAGAGGCCTCGGAGTGAGCGACTCCGAGGAGGCCGAACGCTCCCGAGCGCTCGTGGAGTCCGAAGCTCCGCCGCTCAGCCCGGATCTTGCGATCCTGCATGCGCAGGTCTACCGAGGGCCCAATTACTACTCCTACGAGCCGGCGATCAAGCTGCTCGTCGATCTGGGCTCCCTCGAGTACTGGCCGTCCAACACGATCGACGGATTCACCGACACGCTGCTCGCGATCCTCCCCGGCGTTGGGGAGCACTCCTGCTCGCGGGGGCACGCCGGAGGGTTCCGCGAACGGCTGCTCGAGGGCACGTGGGCCGGCCACGTCGCCGAGCACATCGCGATCGAGCTGCAGCGAGAGTCCGGCGCACAGGTCTACCGGGGAAAGACGCGAGGCTCGGGCGCTCTCGGGCGCTACAACGTGATCTACGGGTACTGGGAGGAGCAGGTCGGCTTGGCGGCGGGCCGCATCGCCGTCCGGCTCGTCGATCACCTCGTCGCTCCGGATCCCGGTTTCGACCTCGCTCGGGAGCTCGACGGCTTGATCCGGCTCGCGGAGCAGCGAGCGTTCGGACCGTCGACGCAAGCGATCCTCGACGAAGCGGCGAGTCGTGACATCCCGTTCATCCGGCTGAACGAGGAGTCGCTCGTCCAGCTCGGTCAGGGCAAGTACCAACAGCGGATCCGAGCGACCATGACGTCGATGACCTCCGCGCTCGCGGTCGACATCGCGCAGGACAAGAAGCTCACGAGCCAGCTCCTCGCCTCGGCCGGACTCCCCGTGCCACGGAGCGAGGTCGTGCGGACCGCAGACGAGGCGGTCGCGGCCGCCAGACGCATCGGCTACCCGGTCGTCACGAAGCCGATCGACGGCAACCACGGCAGAGGGGTCGGCCTGAGCATCCGCTCGGATCGCGCCGTTCGCACGGGGTTCAATCGCGCCTCGAAACAGTCTCGCGGTGGAGAGGTCGTCGTCGAGAAGATGGTGGAGGGCAGCGACTACCGCATCCTCGTGGTCGGGGGTCAGATGGTCGCGGTCGCCGAGCGAGTGCCGGCCCATGTGGTTGGCGACGGCACGCACACCGTGCGGGAGCTCGTCGAGATCACGAACGCCGATCCCCGGCGGGGGATCGGCCACGAGAAAGTCCTGACGAGGATCCGACTCGGGGAGGACGCGGAGCGGCTCCTGCGCGGGCAGAAGCGATCAATCGACGATGTGCCCGAGGAGGGCACGGTCGTGCAGCTCGCGGCCACCGGCAACATGTCGACCGGAGGCAGCGCGATCGACCGGACGTGGGAGGCACACGAGGACAACGTCGACGTGGCCGAAGAGGCGGCTCGTGTCGTTGGGCTCGACATCGCCGGCATCGACTTCCTCGCTCCGGACATCACGAAGCCCGTCCGTGAGACGGGGGGTGCGATCATCGAGGTGAACGCCTCTCCCGGGTTCCGCATGCACACCAACCCCACGGAGGGCGATCCACAGTTCGCGGCGCGCCCGGTGATCGATCTGCTGTTCCCGTCCGGACGGCCGTCGAGGATCCCGATCGTGGCGGTCACCGGCTCCAACGGCAAGACGACGACCGTGCGGATGATCTCCCACATCATGAAGGGCAAGGGACACAAGGTCGGCTTGACGTCGACCGACGGGATCTACATCGACGAGCGCCTCACCCAGCAGGTGGATGCCAGCGGTCCCCGATCGGCGCTGAAGGTGTTGCAGAACCCGCGGGTGGATCTCGCCGTGTTCGAGGTCGCCCGGGGCGGGATCCTCCGAGAAGGGCTGGGGTACGGGCGCAACGACGTCGCCGTGGTGTTGAACGTGACAGGCGATCACCTCGGGCTTGGGGAGATCGACACGATGGAGCAGCTGGCAGCGGTCAAGCAGGTCATCGTCGAAGCCGTGCCGCGCGACGGCTTCGCCGTCCTGAACGCCGACGATCCCCTCGTCGCGCGCATGCGACGCCATTGCTCCGGCACCGTCATCTTGTTCTCTGCGCAACAGAGCAACGAGCTGGTCGAGCGGTGGGTGCGCCGAGGCGGCAAGGCCGTCGTTCTCGAGCAGGAACCGCAGGGCGAGCTCATGGTGATCCGTGACGGGAGCCGCCGAACGATGCCGATCGGGCACACGCACCTGTTCCCAGCGACCTTCGACGGACGCGCTCGCATGAACGTCCAGAATGCGCTCGCGGCTGCGGCGGCCGCGCATGCGGCGGGGGCGCACCTGCACGACATCAGACATGGGCTCCGTACGTTCGCGACGTCCTTCTTCCAGGCGCCGGGGCGGATGAACCTGTTCGAGCTCGCCGGCGTCAAGATCCTGATCGACTACGCGCACAACGCCGCCGGCTTGCAGGCGGTCGGGGACTTCGTCGAGCAGATGACGTCTGACGTGCGTGACCACGCGCCGCCGGGCTTCGCGTCCTGGACGGCGAACCTCCGTGTCGCCGTGGTCGCGACCGCGGGTGACAGG
>JALYLP010000003.1 GCA_030774195.1 Actinomycetota bacterium
AGGTCGAGACCGAGCTGCTCAGCTTGCTCGATCACGAGCGCCGTCGCGCCCTCCTGCTTGTCTGGCGGATACCCGTACTTCCGCAGGATGCGCTTCACGGCCACCCGGAAGTTAGAAGATCGCCGGCGCGACTTGTCCGACCAGCTGGCCCGATCGCTCCCGCCGCCTGACGAGGGTCCGCAGCTCAAGTTGAGCGACCTGTTCACCAAGCGGGAGGTGCTATCCGTCGGAGCGTGGCTCCGTGCGGACGACTTCGCCCACGCCGATGACAGCTTCCGGGATCGATGGGAGGCACGGCAGCTCACCGCGGCCGAAGTCGCTCAGCTCCGGGCCCTGTTCGCCGAGTACCTGGACCGCGCGGACATCTCCCGCCGGAACGGGCGCGGCGGCGGGTTCGACCCCGCGCGCGTCGCCATCACCTGGCTCCGTAAGTAGGCGACTACCGCTTCTCCCACGGTGCTTCGACACCTCGGGACGCGCGCCACAGGGTGTGCTCCTTCGAGATCGCCTCCTCGGCCTCGTCCACGAACTCCGCTCACTCGTCCTCGGTCCGATCTGCCTCCCAGTCGGATCGCACGGCGGCCAGCTCCTGCGTCGTGACCGAGTAGGCGCGGAACGAATGTTTGTCGACGGACGTCAGCGAGGAAGTTCCCCTTCTCGATTGTCGCAGCAGTCCCGAACCGACTTTTCACTTGCACCGCGAGGAACTTGGGCAGGTCCTTTCGTTGGAAGATGAGATCTACCCCCTCATCGTCTACGTAGCTGACCCAGACGTTGAGCTCGCCCTCGCTCTCGAGGATGCAAGTCGCTGCGACAAGCAGCTCAACGGCCTTGCCCTTCCGACTCGAGTCTCCAGCCACTTCGCCCCTCGTCAGCGTCCCGCGAGCTCCTCGATCGCGTTGAGTACCTCCCACAGTTCGGCGTCTACCTCGTCTTGTCTGATTTCGGCCAGCAGGCCCTGGTTTCCGAAAGAGACGCCGTACTTGATCTGAACTTGGGATCGAACCGAGGCGAGCAAGTCTTTCCCGCGAGTAAGGCGAGCGAGCTCGGCCGAATCTTCCATCGCCTCTCGGGCTGCTTTGTTCGCCTCCGCAGGCTCTACGTTTCGCTGGTCGCGAGCGATGACCTCGTGCCGATATTTGGTGCTCACTCGATCGAGCGTCTCATCGCGGAGAGCCGCGATTGCCTCGTCCACACCATTTCTCACGAAGCCCTCGACCTCGTCTACATCCAACCCTTCCTTCCGCATGCAAACGAGGCGCGATATGGCGGATGGCACGACGAGATAGCTTTCAATCGCATCACGTCGCCAGACATGTACGGGTCGCGCGGCGGTGGTCTCGAAACGATCAACGAACTCCTGCAGTCGAGCATCACGATCCAGCAGCTGTAATGAGTCGACCTTGTTACCAACCATCCGCTCGAGAAGAGCGAGATCCGTCCTTGCCTCTGGGGTTGACTCTCCGGAGGTTTCGACGAGGACGAGTCTGTCAGGTCCCTCGAAGATATGACTCCCCCGTTTCGATGCCAGGATCCGCAAGATTTTCGTGTCGCTGCCGCCTTCTACGAGCAGGACCTTTCGCTGCGTGATGACCTGATACGCGTCGATGGAGTCAACGGATCCAAGCGATTCGAGCACAGAGATGGCGCTCTCGTGCTCCCCTAACCCCTTGAGCGTGGAGGCCTTCCTGTCAATGACCAACAGCTCGCTCGGATCCACGTAGTTCACAATTTCCTTCGAGTGTGTTGCGAGCAGAACTTGAAGTCCGAGGTCCTGAGACGCTTTGCGAAGCACGTCCACGACGATTCTTTGAAGGCTGCTGTGAAGGTGAGCGTCGGGTTCATCCACGAGCAGGACGCCGGGTCGCTCGAGCACGAGGAAGGTGAGCAGCTGCAGCACCTGTAAGAATCCAGCGCCCGCACTGAAGAGATCGTGGTCTGAGTCTTCGTGATACGTGACGTTGATGTACTCGTCACTGTCCAACTCGAACTCGACGCGATCGATGGAGCCCGCGAAGTAGGAGCTGATGATGTCGGTCAGTTCCTGAAGCCGATCGCGGTGTTTCAGTTCGAGAAGCAGGTTGCGGAGAACCTCGTGGGCGCGCCCCCCCGCGATCAACGAGCCAATGCGGGCCGGAGTTCGATACTCCTCCCGGTCAACCACGCCCACCGATGACGGGACGTACACGATGGGAAACGCCATCAGCCGGTCATACTGCTCCTTCGGAAGTGACCTCTGTTCGCCAAGGATTCGCGAGGTCGCGTGTCCGAACGGGCCCTTCATGCCAAATCCAATCGTCAGACCGTCCTCGAACTCCAGCT
>JALYLP010000004.1 GCA_030774195.1 Actinomycetota bacterium
GTGTGCGACGCGGATGCACGACGAAGACCTTCGCCCCGCGCGCGGCGGCCTTGCGGATCCGCAGATGCAGGATGGGCACCTCCTGCTCCGCATCGAGGCCGGCGAGCAGGATCACGGGCGCGTGCTCGATGTCGGCGTACGTCACCGATCGCTCGCGATCGGTGACGCCCGCCGCCGCGACGACCTCGGCCAACCCGCCGTGGAACGCCCGGCGATGATCGAGGTCGTTCGTCCCGATCACGGTGCGTGCGAGCTTCGACAGTGCGTAGTAGTCCTCGTCCATCAGGCGTCCGCCGGTGAGGAACGCAACCCGCCCGGTTCGGCAGCGTTCGGCGAGCCACGGGAGGACCTCGCCGAACGAGGCGGGCTCCAGCCCGCGATCACGGATCAACGGCGTCGTGATCCTCCCGGGAGCGTCGGCATGCCGGTACGCGAACCGGCCCTTGTCGCAGATCCACGCGTCGTTCACGTCGGGGTTCTCTCGGGCGAGCACGCGCACGACCTCGCCGCGACGGACGTCGACACGGACGTTGCAGCCCGCGCTGCAGTGTTGGCAGACGGAATCGCCGGAGGTCAGATCGAACGGCCGTGCGACGAACCGGTACGGCGTCGCGGTGAGCGCACCCACCGGGCAGATCTGGATCGTGTTGCCGCTGAAGGGCGAGCGGAAGTCCTCCCCGGCCGCGATCGAGACCCGCTCGCCGGCGCTCCGGGCGAAGAGCTCGATGAACCGGTCACCGCTGATCTCGTCGCAGAACCGCGTGCATCGGGCACACAGGATGCACCGCTCACGGTCGAGGCCGACCAACGGCGAGAGGGGCACAGGCTTCGGGAAGACCCGCTTCGCATCCGTGAATCGGCTCTCGCCGGGACCGAAAGTCAGCGCCTGATCCTGGAGCGGGCACTCACCGCCACGGTCGCAGATGGGGCAATCCAGCGGGTGGTTGAGGAGCAGGAACTCGAGGTTCGCGACCTGCGCCTGGCGGGCGGCCTCGCTCGTGTTCTGGGTGCGAACGACCATCCCGGGCGCGACCGAGACCGTGCAGGAGGTCTGCAACTTCCCCTGCCCTTCCACCTGGACGTAGCACTGACGGCAGGCCCCGGCTGGAGCGAGGTACGGGTGATCGCAGAAGCGCGGGACCTCGATGCCGAGCTGCTCGGCCGCTCGGATGATGAGCGTCCCCTTCGGAACGGTCACCTCCTTATCATCGATCGTGAGCGTGACCGGTTCCTCGGCCATCAGGCCGGCACCTCCTCGAGATGCTCGACCTTGAGCGGGCATCCGCCGAGGCGAACGTGCGCCTCGTACTCGTCCGCGAAGTGCTGCAGGCTCGAGTTGATGACCGCCGCCGTCCCGTCGGCGAGCGCGCAGAACGCGCGGAACATCAGGTTCGTGCCCAGGTCATGCATGATCGGAAGGTCCGCCGCCTGGCCCTGACCGTCCTCGAGCCGCTCGAGCACCCGGGTCGCCCACCAGCTGCCCTCACGGCACGGGGTGCACTTCCCGCACGACTCATGCGCGTAGAAGCGAACCATGCGCGTCGCGCAGTCGACGACGCAGTCCGTGTCGTCCATCACCATGATGGCCGCCGTCCCCAACAGGGAACCGGCTTCGGCGAGCGATTCGTAATCGAGCCCCACATCGAGATGCCCCGCGGTGAGCATCGGGGTGGAGGAGCCGCCGGGCGTCCACGCCTTGAGCGCGCGCCCGCCGAGGACCCCGCCGGCGAGCTCGTCGAGCACGACGCGGAACGGCGTTCCGAGCGGAACCTCGAAGTTGCCGGGCCGCTCGACCTTCCCGCTGACGGTGACCATCTTCGTCCCCGGAGACTTCTCCGTGCCGAGCTCACGGAACCAATCCGCACCCCGGACGAGGATGTCGGGGACGTTCATCAGGGTCTCGACGTTGTTGATCACGGTCGGCGACGCGAACAGGCCCTCGACGGCCGGGAACGGGGGACGCAGCCTGGGCTGACCGCGGAGGCCCTCGAGCGAGTTGAGCAGTGCGGTCTCCTCGCCACAGATGTACGCGCCGGCTCCTCGGTGCAGCACCACGTCAACGCGCCTGCCGGAGCCCTGGGCGTCGGGACCAAGGTTTCCCGCCGCGTACGCCTCGGCGATCGCTCGTTCCAGCACGATGCTCTGCCACAGGTACTCGCCGCGGACATAGATGTAGGCCGTCTCGCAACCGATCGCCAGGGCAGCGATCGCCATCCCCTCGAGGAGCCGATGCGGATCGCGCTCTACCAGCTCTCGGTTGTTGCAGGTGCCGGGCTCCGATTCGTCGAAGTTCACGACCACGTACGTCGGCTTGCCGGTGTCGCGTGGAACGAAGCCCCACTTCATCCCCGCGGGGAACCCGGCGCCGCCGCGACCGCGGAGCCCGCTCGACTTCACCACCTCGACGATATCCACGTCGGCCATCGCGAACGCCTTCGTCAGCCCCTGATAGCCGCCCTTGGCGACGTAGCCGTCGATGCCGATCACGCCGGGGTCGTCCCAGTCGCGCGTGAGCCGCGGATCGAACACGTGGCTCACGCGGACGGGACCTCCTGCAGACCGGCGAGCGCACGTGACGCGGCCTTGAAGCTGTCGAACGTGGGGCCGCGGGCGGGCGAGGGAACCTCGCCGGCCCGCAGCCCCGCGACGAGATCCCGCATCCGCTCGGGACTGACGGTGTCGTGGTTGCAGAAGTTGATCTGGACGGCGGGTGCGAAGTCACAGACCCCCAGGCACTCTTCCTCGTGGACGGTGAACAGACCGTCGTCGGAAAGCTCCGCGCCGTGCACGACCCCCGACGCGTCGTGTGCAGCCTCGAAGACCGCCTCCGCCCCGCGGAGCTTGCAGGCGAGGTTGGTGCATACGCTGATCACGTGGGTCCCTGTCGGCCGTAGCCGGTACATCGTGTAGAAGCTGGCGACCGCCTCGACCTCGGCGGTCGTGATCCCGAGGAGGGCCCCGATCTCACGGAGCGCCTCGCGGGTCACCGAGCCCTCGACGGACTGCGCCAGGTAGAGCAGCGGCATCACCGCGGACCTTCGATGGGCCTCTGGGTAGCGACCCAGGATCGAGTCCGCATCCGCTCGGAGAGGGCCTTCGAACACAGCGGTCATCAGCGATCGACGCCTCCGAGGACCGGATCGAGTGACGCGACCGATGCGACCGTGTCGGCGACCAGGTACCCCTCGATCAGGGCCGGCAAGGCTTGGAGGTTGACGAACGATGGATCGCGGATCTTGACGCGGTACGGGCGGTGGCCGCCATCGGACACGATCAGGTAACCCAGCTCCCCTCGCGGTGATTCCACCGCGCTGTAGACCTCGCCGGCGGGCACCTCGACCCCCTGCGTGACCGCCTTGAAGTGATGGATCAAGGCTTCCATCGACTCCTCCATGATGTGGCGCAGGTACTCCGGATCGTTGCCGATCCCGTCCGGACCGACCGAGAGCCGCGGGGGCCAGCCCACCTTCGGGTCGTCGATCATCACCGGACCCGGCGTGTCCTCGATCCGTTCCAGCGCCTGCCGGGCGATCTTCAGCGACTCGCGCATCTCCGCGAGGCGGACGACGTAACGGGCGTAGGCATCGCCCTCGCTGCGGACCGGCACATCGAAGTCGAAGGACCCGTAGCCGCAATACGGCATGTCCTTGCGCAGATCGGCGCCGATCCCTGTGGCCCGCAGGGCCGGGCCGGTCACGCCGAGCGCGAGGGCTTGCTCGCTGGTCAGGACCCCCACACCCTCGTTCCGCTCGCGCCAGATCGGATTGTCGTGCAACAGGGTCTCGTACTCGTCGATCCTCCCGGGCAGCAGATCCAGTAGGCGCCGGATCTTCTGCGGTCCCTCGTCGGGGAGGTCCATCACGACGCCGCCGATCCGGATGTACGCGTGGTTCATCCGCAAGCCGGTGATCGCCTCGAAGATCTCCATGATGACCTCACGCTCCCGGAAGCCGTAGAGCATCACGGAGACGGCGCCGAGCTCGAGCCCGCTGGTCGCGAGCCACACGAGGTGCGACGTGATCCGGTTGAGCTCGCACACGAGGATGCGGATCAAGGTGGCGCGTTCAGGCGCCTCCACCCCGAGCAACCGCTCGACGCCCAGGCAGTAAGCGAGCTCGTTGAAGAACGGGGACAGGTAGTCGGCCCGCGTCACATATGTCACGCCCTGCATCCAGGTGCGGTACTCCGTGTTCTTCTCGATCCCGGTGTGCAGGTAGCCGATCACCGGCTTGCAATGGATCACGGTCTCGCCGTCGAGCTCGAGGACCAGTCGCAAGACACCGTGGGTCGAGGGGTGCTGCGGCCCCATGTTGATGATCATGGTCTCCTGCCGGAGCTCGCCGGTCGCGGGGTCGCGGAACGAAGCCGTCTCGGAAGCCCGAGGGTCGAGCGCCGTCGTGATCTCCGGCGCGTCGCCCATCAAGCCATCCCTCGTTCATCGACCGGCGGCATCGTCGCGCCGTGGAACCACGTCGGCACGCCCCCGAGCGACTCGTCCTTCCGGAGCGGATACCCCTCCCAGTCGTCGGGCAACAGGATCCGCGTCAGATCCGGATGTCCGTCGAAGACGATCCCGTAGAAGTCGAAGGTCTCCCGCTCGTGCCAGTCCGCGGTCGGGAACATCGGCGTGACGCTCGGCACGTGTGCGTCCCCCTCGCTGAGACCCACCTTCACCCGGGCCCGATGCTTGTGTGGAAGGGATCGGAGCTCGTAGTCGACCCAGAACGCGGGGTCGACCTCCAGCCAGTGGGTCGCCGTGACCGACGCGAGGAAGTCGAGCGAGAGGTCCGGCTGGTCGCGCAGCCAGGCGAGCGTCCCGAGGAGTTCACTGCGCTCGACGACCGCCGTGACTTCGCCGCGCGCGACCAGCACGTCAGGGACACGCTCCCCGATCCTGCCGGCCAGGGCGTCCGCGTTCACGCCGCTCGCCCTCGGCTCACCGGAACGGCTCCGACGTCCGGACCTTCTCCTGGAGCTTCAAGATCCCGAACATCAGCATCTCGGGCTTGGGGGGACACCCCGGCACGTACACGTCGACCGGAACGATCGTGTCGACGCCCTGGACGATGGCGTAGTTCGTGAACATCCCGCCCGCCGACGCGCAGACCCCCATGGCGATGACCCACCGGGGTTCGGGCATCTGGTCGTAGATCCGGCGGAGTGGAGGCGCCATCTTCTGCGACACGCGTCCCGAGACGATCAGGAGGTCGGACTGACGCGGAGACGCTCGGAAGAGCTCCATGCCCCATCGCGACAGGTCGTACTGGCCGGCGCCGGACGACATCATCTCGATCGCGCAACACGCCAGCCCGAACGTCGCCGGCCACATCGACTGTTTGCGCGCCCAGCCGACCGCCCGGTCCAACGTCGTCAACAGGACGCCGCGCTCGACCTCTTCCTCGACCTCCTCGGGTGTCCTCCCGAGGTTGACGCCCTCGAGGCGCTCAACCGGCACGGCCAGCTCCCTGCCGCTCGTTCACATCCGGCGGCTTCGCCACCTGCTGTTCACTCCGGGTGAACAACGCACGCTCGCGCTCGACGACCTCCTCGGCTTCGTTCGGAGCGATCTCGCCGGCGCTCCAGTCGAACCCGCCCTTGCGCCAGATGTAGACGTACGCGACGAACACGAGCCCGATGAACACGGCCATCTCGACCAGACCGAACAGTCCGAGTGAGCGGAACGCGACCGCCCACGGGAACAGGAAGATCGTCTCGATGTCGAAGATGATGAACAGCATCGCGACCAGATAGAACTTGACGCTGAAGCGTTCCCCGCTCGGCAACCGGACCGGGTCGTTGCCGCACTCGTACGCCGACAGCTTCACGGGGTTCGGACGATCGGGCCGGAGCATCCCCGAGGCCAGCAAGGAGCCGACGGCGAACACCCCCGCCAGGACGGCCATCACGACGATGGGCAGGTAGTCGATCAGCACGACCGGTCCATCCTACGGAGTGCGCTCACGAGGCCCTCGCGAGCATCGTGATCGCGTGGAAGAGCTTGTCCTGGGCGTCGCCGTCCCGCCCGTCGGTGAGGTTGCCCATCACCCGGAGGGCGAACGCCATCACGCGACGGTTCGGGAGGAGGTACTTCGTGGCGCGCCCCATGATCGCGGGGTTCCCGATGATCTTGGCGAACTGCCGGCCGATGAAGAAGTAACGCCCGTAGGTGTCGCTGAGCAGCTGCGGGTAGCGCATCGCGAGACCCGGCCGGTCCTTCACGAGCGCCTCCGACAGCAGATCGGCCGCGAGCTTCGCCGTCTCCATCGCGTACGCGATCCCCTCACCGTTGAACGGGTTCACCGCGCCGGCGGCGTCGC
>JALYLP010000005.1 GCA_030774195.1 Actinomycetota bacterium
ACCCAGTCGTCGCGGCGAAGATGTCGTTGTTCCCGAAATCGGACGGGCAGTCTGCGATCGGCCACGGTGCGGGGAACACGAGATGCCCGGCCGTCAGCGAGGACTGACGCCACGCGTCCATCGCCGGGCAGTCCTCGGTTCGGCGGACGTCGGTCCAGACACCCGCCCCGTAGGTACGGGTCGCGATGGCATACACGTAGTCGCCGAGGAACTCGTTATAGAGGATCCGTCCCTGCGACGTCCCGCGCGCATCACCATATGGACCGTTGTAGAGCGTGGTCCACGCGGTCGGCGCTCCGTCCGCATCGATATCGGCGCCCACGAGAACGCCGTGCTCCAGTCTCGGATCGGCCGTCGTGGTCTGGAACGGCTGGCCATACGCCATGTACGTCACGTACACGTGCTGCCCGTCCGGCGAGATCGCGGGTGCCGAATACGCCGAGCGGTCACCGGCGACCGAGACCGATGACGGTGGGCTCCACATGACCCCGCCATCGGTCGAGTACGACAGGAGGGTTCGCTCGTCGTTCAGCCCGAACCTGCCGTCGGACCACGCGTCCACGATCTCGTTGGTCGCGTCGGTGCCCGTAGGGGCGCCGTTCGCGATATCGACGCTGGGCATGGCCGCCAGATCGCTGCGCGCTCCCGCGTTCCCGTCCTCGACGCAGCGCCCGCTCAAGGCGTCGACGCGGAAGCACATGTCGTTCATGGTCACCACGTCGCGCGGTGGCGTCCACGTGTGTCCGCCGTCGAACGATCTCACCATCGTGTGGGCTCCGATGTTCGACGTCTCCGAGAAGTGAGTGAAGAACGCGTAGACCACGCCATCGCTGTCCGTCCGGACGGTGCAACCTTGGTGGAACCCGCGGGTGCGAGCGGTCGTCGGCGGGATCACGCTGTGCGCCGTCCACTGCACGCCGCCGTCGGTCGAGACGGCGACGTTCGGGAAGAGCGGGAAGTTGTTGCCCTGGCTGAAGCTGTGGAAGTCCGCGTAGCAGACGTAGACGTTTCCGAAGAAGGGGCTGGACGCGGCGTTGTCCGCCCAGATCTGCTCCTTGTCCAGGCCGGCGGTCGGCGAGATCTTCGCCGGCACGAAGTATGGCCGGGACCAGTTGCTCTGATCCTGGACCCTTTCGGCGGTGACGTCGTCGATATGCGAAACCGTGAGCGCGAAGTTGCTCTTGACCCCGCTCCGGTCGATCGGCGTATCCGTCAGGTTCGTGGCGATCGTCGAGAAGTAGAGCCGCGAGCCGTTGTCCCAGGAGAATCCTTCCGCGCCCGGCGCAGGACCGAACGCAACGCCGGGGTCGGAGCGCGACCGCAAGCCGTTCTCGTAGAAGTTCGGCGCGGTGTGGATCGGTCCGACCGCAGGCGTGCACGGCTCGACCGTCGGGTCGCAGTTCGCAGCGGTCAGTCCCTGGTACGTCGGTTGGACCCACGACTTTCCGCTGTCGAACGAGAAGTACACCCCCGTCAGCCCGACGCCGAGGTTGAAGGTGCCGAGTGGGAACGAGCAGGCGCCGGCGGTGGTCGAAGCCAGTTGTGAGCATGGCTGCATGTCCACAAGCTCGTTCGCGCCGGCCGCGAGGACCGTCGGTCGGGACGCATCGACGGCGAGCGCTGGTTCGTTCTGAGCGTTCTGTGGGTGGAGGCCCTGCGGGCTCGCCACGCTCACCAGAGCGCTCGTGGCGGAGACCGCCTGCGCAGGCGTGGCGGTCAGCGCAAGGAACAGGAAGGGGATAACCGCGACCGAGAACTTCTTCATCGGGAACACCTCCGGGGGGTCGCTCGATCAGGCGAACCCCACCCTAGGCATGACCGCCCGGTTCGCGCAACCACGGAGGTTGCCGCATGTCCCTATGCGTGAGGGCGCTGCTCGACGAGGTCCATCCCGCAGATCGGGCACGTCCCGGGAGCCTCTCGCTCGATCTCGGGATGCATCGGGCACGTGTAGATGGCCGGTCCGACGACCGGCGAGGTCGCGCGCGGGGGAGCGCTCATCGCGCGGAGCATCGCCGGTCCTCCGGTGCGCAGGGACCGAACGACCAACACAGCGGCGATCGTCAGGAAGAACAGGTTGAGCACGGTCGTGTAGTTCCAGCTCACCGAGGCCTCGATCACCTGGGCGTTCCGTTCGGATGGGATCAGCCCCACGGCGCCGAACAGGATCTCGACGACCAGCCCGGCCGTCGCCATCGTGACGTAGAAGGTCACGAACAGGAACACGGTCATCCGCCGGCCGTAGTACTTCCGGTAGATCCGAAGGATCGGGATCACGATGAGGTCGGCGAAGATGAACGAGACCGCGCCGCCGAAGCTGATCCCCCCGTTCCAGAGCACCGCCGCCAGCGGGACGTTCCCGATCGAGCAGACGAACGAGAGCATGGCGACCAACGGCCCGACGAGGGGTCCCCAGAGCTTCGCGACCAGCGGGTGATCGACGAAGAAGAACGCCTGCCAGAAGGACTCGGGGACCCACGCGGCGAGCGCGCCCGCGATCAGCAGGCCGATCACGACGTCCGTCCAGATCGATGCCCAATCCATCACGAAGTAGTGGCTCGTCGCCGTGAAGCCTCGATCCGAGAGCAAGCGGGAGACGATCGACCCGTCCGGGACGCTCATGTCCATCTCCGCGTGGCCCTCCATCCGCCCGGCGCGCCCGCGTTCGGCGTTCGCCCGCGCCTCCTCAACGAGCGACGGTGTCAGGGCGCGCCGGAAGATCACGGCGAGGATCGCGATCATCACGACGCCCCCGACGAACTCGGCGGCCGTGAACTGCCACGCGATCAACACCGCGAGCAGGATCCCTAGCTCGATCACGAGGTTGGTGGACGCGAACTCGAATGCCATGGCTGCGGTGAAGTCGGCGCCACGGCGGAAGAGCGAACGCGCGAGCGCCACGGCCGCGTAGGAGCAGGATGACGAGGCGGCGCCGAGCGCAGACGCGACCGCGAGCGATCGCGTCGAGTCATCGGGGAGCAGCCGCGTCATCTCCCGCTTGGACACCACTGCCTGGACGATGCCCGACAGCGTGAATCCAAGGATCAGGGGCCAGAGGATCTCCCACGTCATGCCGAAGGCCACGGAGAGCGCATGGACGATGGCGTCGATCATGCGCTCACGCCCGCAACAGACGCTGGACGGCGAGGGCCGCCTCTCGCACCTTCGCGTCGGCGTCCGCCCCCGCGACGAGGCTGTCCGCGACACAGTGTCCGAGGTGGTCCTCCAGCAGTGAGACGGCGACCTTGTTCAATGCACCGGTGATCGCGGTGATCTGCGTGAGGATGTCGATGCAATACGTGTCCTCCTCGACCATCCTCTGGATCCCGCGGACCTGACCCTCGACCCGCCGGAGTCGCAGGCGGAGCGCGTCTTTGTTCGCGTAGTACCCAACCATCCTCCGCCCTCCCCTCGGCGGGACCATACCCCCACAGGGTATCAACATCACCTGGCCGACCTCAAGGGTTCAGCGTGGCCCGCCGAAGCCATCGAGGGGATGGAGGGCCGGCCCATGTGGCCGGGTCACGAACAGAGGGGGGAAGACCGTGCGGAGATCGTCGCTGGTCATCATGCTGGGCTTGATCGTCGTCGCCGGAGCCGTGACGCCGGCGCAAGCAGGACAGGTGTTCATCACCGATTGTTTCCCGACCCACCGCGCCTCGGACGATCCCATCGTCTTCCCGGGGCAACCCGGAGCCTCCCACTCCCACGACTTCTTCGGGAACACGACGACCGATGCGAACTCGACCTATGCCTCGATGATCGCCGGGGGAACGAACTGCGAAGAGCCGGGAGACACGGCCGCGTACTGGGCGCCGACGCTGCTGGGAGGAAACGGCGGCCCGATCGCCCCACGCCGGATCAAGATCTATTACCGAGACACCCCGAGCCCCAGCGTGAACGTCACCGCCTTCCCTCCGGATTACCGGATGATCGCGGGGGGGATGGCGAGCGCAGGTGTGTTCTCGGGATGGAACTGTGACGGGACGGCGCTCGCTCCCTCCGCGCTGATCGATTGCTCGGGAGGAACACCGGGCCACGCGTATGTGCGAGGAACCATCATCTTCCCGATGTGCGGTCAGTCGGACGCCGCGGGGAACGTCATCAAGGATGCAGCGGACCATCGGAGCCACGTTGCCTATGGGACACGGAAGACCGGGTGTCCCGTCGACCACCCCGTCCAGTTGCCGGCGATAAAGGTGAACATCCGCTACGCCGTCTCGAACTGCATCGCAGCGGGATGCCACCTGTCGTCGGACATGCCCGGAGATATGCCGGGCAGCACGCTCCACGCGGACTTCTGGAACACCTGGAACCAGGCCGTGCTCGAGCAGCTGGTGAGCACGCAGCTCAACGCATGATCGGACGACAGGCGCATCGATGGTCGCAGCCCGATCTTTCACGCGATCTCTACGCGACGAGGAACGCCGAGATCCCGAACCGGGCGGTGATCGCGAAGACGCTTGCTGAGCTTCAGCTCTCCACGACGCAGGATCCGGCCGGATGACGCCGAAAGGAACAGCTCGACGGGGACATCGCGACGCCGACCGCGGCGGTCGCACGTCGAGCTCCACCGAACCCGACGAGCCGTCCGATAGGGTGCTGCGGTCCGTGGTGCCCGCCGGCATGAACGCGCCCTAAAGCCGAGAGAAGGAGATCCCATGCGAACCTCATCGCTGGTCATCACCTTGCTGACAGTGACGCTGATCGCTGGGACCCCAACGCCCACCCACGCTACAACGGCGGATCAGAAGTTCATCGTTGATTGCCTCTTCGCCCATCGAGCCAAGGACGATCCGATCGTCTACCCCAGGCAACCCGGGGTATCCCACATGCATGACTTCTTCGGGAACAAGAGCACGGATGCGTTCTCAACCTACCGGTCCATGCTCCGTGCGAGGACGAACTGCGATATGGCAGGGGAGACCGCCGCGTACTGGGCGCCGACCCTGGTGCGTGGCAACGGGACGATCGTCTCGCCGCGACGTATCAAGGTCTACTACCGGGCGGGTCTGCTGCCCGGCCGGCGAACCAACGCCTTCCCCAAGAACTTCCGGATGATCGCGGGGGGCGTCGACACCATCGGGAGGTACTCAGGCTGGAACTGCGACGGGACCGCGCTGTCCAAGACGGCGCGGATCGACTGCTCAGGACGATCCGTAGGGCACACGTACGTACGGGGCGAGATCATCTTCCCGATGTGCGGGAAGATGAAGGCGGGGAAGATCGTCACGGACTCGTTCGATCACCGGAGTCACGTCGTCTACGGGAGTCATAAGACCGGCTGCCCCAAGACCCACCCGGTCCAGCTGCCGGCGATCAAGGTGAACATCCGGTACCGGATATCGAACTGCAAGGTAGCCAGATGCCACTTGGTTTCGGACATGATGATGCATGCGCCCGTTCCCGGGGGCTCGCTCCACGCGGACTTCTGGAACACGTGGCATCAGCGGCTCCTCAACAGGTTGGTCGTCCACAAGCTGAACTGAGAAGTCATTCGGGTTCACATCGTCCGTCTGGCTGAACCAAGGCATCTACGCCGTTCGGCCGATGGTTGGGGGCTTCCGACAACATATCGTTCCTACTCCCGACAACCGGTTCCTGCCCCCGACAACGAGGTGCACGATGAAGAAGGTCCTGCGAACCGCCCTGTTCGTCTCGGTCGTCTGTTCGCTCCTGCCGAACACCCAGCCGGCCTCGGCGGCTACGAAAGCGTCACTCGTGAAGGTGACCCTGACCTCGAGCTGGCCAACGAAGAGCCCCGATCCTATGGGTCTGACGTACAACCCCAGGACCAAGAAGCTCCTGATCTCGGACGCGGAGGTCGACGAGATACCGGCTCTATGGAAGGGCAAGAACCTCTTCATCGCGAAGCGGGGAGGAAGGCTCGCCGCGACAGGAACGTTCAAGAAGTTCACGCACGAGCCGGAGGATCTCGCGTGGGACAACAGCCACCAGGTCCTCTACGTCACGGACGACGATCTCGATCGCGTCTTCCGGGTCGGGCGCGGGAAAGACAAGAAGTTGGGCACCCGCGACGATGTCGTCGTCACGGTCCTGCACACGCACCGCTTCGGCTCCTTCGACCCGGAAGGTCTCGCGTGGCTCGGTTCGAAACGCATGCTGATCGTCTCGGATTCGACCAGCCGGCGCGTGTACAAGATCCGCCCCGGCAAGGATCTGAGGTTCGGCACCCGAGACGACACCGTGCGGAGCTTCGGGACCCACAAGTACGGGTTCACGACGGCCGAGGACGTTGCCATCAGGGGCAAGCACCTTTTCATCGTCAGCAGCCGGCAGCGGTTCATCCTCGAAACCACGATGAAGGGCGCCTTGGTCCAGAAGATCGACATCTCCGGTCTCGGGATCGTGTCGGCCTCGGGAATCACGTTCGCGCCCGGTACGGACGGCGGAAGGAGCCGCCTGTACCTGACGGCCAGTGGGGTCGACAACAATGTGGACCCGAACGAGAACGACGGTCGCCTGTTCGAGCTGAAGTTCGTCAAGACCCCCTAGCAGGGATCGCGGGGCGCTCATGACCGCCGTCGTCGTCACGGGAAGCGCGGGATTCATCGGATCCCACCTATGTGATCACCTGCTTGCCGAGGGGCACCGGGTGGTCGGGGTGGACAACATGGCCACCGGGAGGAGAGAGAACCTCGCGGCGGCCGAGGACCAGGAGCAGGCGTTCACGTTCGTCGGCATGGACATCCGTGACGATGCGCTGCTCGATCTGTTCGATCGTCACCGGCCCGAGGTGGTGATGCACCTGGCGGCCCAGTCGGGGGTGCGTCCGTCCCTCGAGGATCCCGATGGCGACGCGAGCATCAACATCTTGGGGTCGCTGAACGTGCTCAGATGCGCGGCCGCGGCCGGGGCTCGGAAGATCGTCTATGCAGCATCCGGGGGGACGATCTACGGGGAGCCGGCGGATCTGCCCGTCAAGGAATCCAGCGCGAACGGGTCACACCCGCAGTCTCCCTACGGCATCAGCAAGAAAGCGGTCCTCGAGTACCTCGATTTCTACTCGGCCCAGCGATCGCTGGACTTCACGGCCCTGGCCCTGGGCAACGTGTACGGACCCCGGCAGGACCCTGACGGCGAGGCAGGCGTGATCTCGATCTTCGCCTCGGCGCTGCTGTCGGACAGGCAGCCGACGGTGTTCGGAGATGGCGAGCAGACCCGCGACTACGTGTATGTCCACGACACCGTTCGGGCGTTCGTCCTCGCTCTCGAGCGCGCATCGCACATGGTCGTGAACATCGGCACGGGCATCGAGACATCCGTAAGTCAGATCCACGAGATGCTCGCAGCGATCATCGGCGTCAGCCCCGAGGCGCGATCCGGTCCGCAGCAGGCGGGAGAACTGCGACGGATCGCGCTCGACAACGGCCTCGCCCGCTCGACGCTCGGCTGGAGCCCAGCGACGGGTCTCGAGGAGGGCCTCCGGGAAACCGTTACTTACCTCAGCGCCCGCTACGAGCGCCGTTCGATCTGAGGATCCGGTTGATGCGTCACTCGATGGACCGTCCCCAAGATCTCTTTGAGCTCGTCCGGCCGTCGGCCTGACGCTGAGGCGAGCACTTCGACGTCGCCGGCCCGCAGAGTGATCCTTTCGACATCTCCTGACCCGCGAAGCGATGCCACTTGCTGGACGAAGCCCGCGAGGAGCTCACCCTCCGATGGTCCGAGCCTTTCGAGGTGCGTGAGGTCGATCACGAGCTCCGTCTCGGCCCCCGCCGCCCGGAGGATCTCGCCGAGGAGTCGGTCCGGGGGCACGCCGAACAGCCGGCACAATTCGCAGAACCGAACCACCGAGATGCTGCGCTCCCCGCGCTCATATCCAGCGACGGACGTCGGTTTGAAACGGTCGGCCGATGCAGCCGCGAGTTGCTTCAGGGTCGACCCACGCGCCAGTCGTGCGCGCCGGAGGGCTCGCCCGATCTCCAGGGCCATAGATGCCATGTGCCGCGTCCTCGCCGTTGCACCGCTCGGTCCTGGGAAGGTGTCCGCACTCTAGAACAGCTACGTCGTTGCCGCTATGCGATGAGACGTGACCCGTGACCGTATCTTTCCTGGCCAGAGCGGACGATTGCTCACAAAGACACCATGCTCGGAACGCTCTCCGCGGTCCTCGAGCTCTTCCGCGGTCCACGTACGCTGCCAGGAAGGCTTGGCCCACAGGATAGGTCTTCACCATCAGGACATCTTTTTGACGTAAGGCAGTCACCCTCTTGCGAGAACGCGATATGCGTTGTAGGGTCGAAACTACGCTATTCGGATTAGCCTGATCAACCGGTAAGGCACCCCGATGGGGGAATCTTCCGGAGGGTTTCGTTCCCATCCCGGGGAACGTTTGGGTTAGGACGCTCTTGGGAAAAAGGCTTCCGGTGTGGATGTTCATGCCGGGCCAGCTCGGTTTCCCCCGGCCGAGGGAGGGACATGCGGAGGGGCATATCTCATGCAGAGGCTGTTGACCAACGGTCAACCGCGATCGGCGCGTCGGATCGATCGGCGATCGAGGACAACGCGACGCTGGCGGCTTCCTCTGCGGCAAGGCTCATACGCCAGGTAACCGCTGAGCGGGACCGACTCCATCGAGCGATCGTGTCTCTCGAGGAGGACGTCGAACTCAGACGCGAGCTGCTGCGAACGGAGGAGCCCGAAGCGGCCCTCCAGATCGCTGGAGATTCGATCGGAAGGGGATCCCGCGTTCCGGTCTGCTTCTGGTGGAGTGAGCATCAGGGTCCGCTCGTGTTCTCGGCCGCATCGGGGGTGAGCGACGAAGCGTGTCAGGACCTCAGGGACCGGATGGGAACCATCCCCCCGTGGGGGATGCTGACGGCTCAGGAGCGCACCTCCCTTCGACGTCAGTTCGGTACGGCCGTCGGTGCGAAGCAGGTGAGCGCCCGCGAGGTGGATCGCGCGGTCCTGATGGTGGGGGGCGGAGAGCCGGAGCTTCGACGCCGTGTCCGAGCGGTCGGGTCGTTGCTCGAGGAGGTCCTGCCCTTGCTCGCGGCCACCGCGAGGGAACGGCGGCGGAACACGGAGATCGATCTGGGGCTCGCCTGGACCGCCCATGAACTGAGTGGGCCGCTCCTCAGCATCAAGGCGGCACTGGAGCTGCTCGTCAGCCGCGGAGCCTCAGGCGGCGACGCCCTCCTCGCGTTGTCGCTTCGCGAGCTGGAACAACTGGTCGGAGACATGGGAGGGATCCTCGGGTGGGCCGTCGGGAGTCGCCCGCTCAGCCCGACCTTCCAGGACGTTACCGAGCTGGTGGAAGCCGCGGTGGATCCGTATCGGAAAGAGACCACGAACCACACGATCGAGGTGATCGCGCCGCGGCGGGCGATGGCTGAGGTCGACCCGACGCATCTCCGGGCGGCCGTCGCGAACCTGGTGCGTAACGCTGTCGCGTATTCCGATCCGGGAAGCCCCGTCGTGGTGCAGATCGTTGACGAGGGACCCAGGTTGCGGCTGAGCGTGCGCGATCAGGGCCCCGGCATCCCTGCTGGGGAGCGGGAGTCGATCTTCGACCCATTCGTGCGAGGCGAAGCGGGCTCACGACGTGGACGGGGCAGCGGTCTCGGGCTCTTCATCACCCGTCGAGTCGTGGAAGCGCACGGAGGGATGATCTGGGTGGATCCGGGATATCCCGGTGCCGACTTCCAGATGGTCTTGCCCGTCGATGGAAGGGAGGCGCCACGATCCGCGTCTTGATCGTTGATGATCATGTCCTGTTCGCCGAGGCGATCGGAGCGGCGCTCCGCGACGCCGGGATGGGCGTGTGTGCGTCGGTTACCAATGGGCGTGACGCGATCGCATCCCTCGAGACGGACCAGGCCGACGTCGTCCTGATGGACATCGGACTCCCCGATCGGAGCGGCCTCGCGGTAGGACGGGAGATCCTGGAGCGGTGGCCAGAAACGAAGCTGGTGGCCGTCACGGCGCTCGACGACGGCAGGGCGGTCGATGACGCTCTTGCGGCGGGGTTCCGCGGCTATCTCACGAAGGACACGCCTGTTGGCAGGTTCATCAGTTCGATGGAAGCCGTCGTCGAGGGTCAGGTGATCCTTCCCCATCGGCTCGTCTCAGCAGGCCATCGCCGGGGAGCCTCCGACGGTATCGCCTTGCTCGTCGCTCAGCTCACGACGCGAGAGCGGGAGGTGCTGAGCCTCCTCGTGGAGGGAGCCGACGGAGGCACGATCGCGCGCCGGCTGGGCATCAGCCGCAACACCGTCCGGACCCACGTCCAGAGCATCCTTACCAAGCTCCAGGTGCACTCTCGGCTCGAAGCCGCGACCATGGCCGTCCGTCACCACCTCGTCCCCCTTCCCTCCAGCGCGACCGCCCCCTACGCCCCTGGCCCCCCGAGCGCAGCGGCCGGTTGAGGGCTGGTCCTTCCGGATCCGCGGCCCCTCCCGTGAGAAAGCGCCCTGCGTTGAGTGCTCTATCGGCATTACTGCCCTCATGCGAACGGCGTAGCTCCGATACGGTTCCCGGTGCGTGTCGCGGCTCCAGGGGGTCGGTAACGTCAGCCTCGTCGAGCGAGTGCTGACGTAGGGAGAGGGTGCTTTTGACGCAACGACCGGACCGCATCCGGGTCCTCTTGGCCGACCGACATGCGCTGTTCCGTGAGGCGATGCGGGCGGTCCTCGAAAGCGAGGCCGAGATCAATGTCGTGGCCGAGGCCCGCGACGGGTTGGAGGCCGTCTCAGAGGCAGAGCGCTCGTTGCCACACGTTGCCATCCTCGACGTCGACCTCCCGATGTCGGACGGCGCCCGGACGACCGCCACGATCAAGGCTCGCGTACCCGAATGCCAGGTGTTGGTCCTGAGCGCCCGAGAGGATTACCGGAGCTTGATCGAGGTGCTCGATGCCGGCGCCAGCGGGTACCTCACTAGGGAGTCTCCCCTCGCGGAGCTCATCCAAGCCACGAGGGCGGTCCATCACGGGGACACGCTCGTGCCGCCCGGGATGCTCGGTCCCTTGCTGAGCGACCTTCTGCGTCGCAAGCGAGACCAAGATCGGGGCTTCGAGAGGATCGCTCGTTTGACGACCCGGGAGCGCGAGGTCTTGGCCCTGCTCGCCCAGGGCTCCGACAACGATTCGATCGCTCGTTCTCTCGTCATCAGCCCGCAAACCGCGAGGACGCACATCCAGAACATCTTGGGCAAGCTCGAGGTGCATTCGCGACTGGAGGCTGCCGCCTTCGTCATGCAGAGCGG
>JALYLP010000006.1 GCA_030774195.1 Actinomycetota bacterium
ATGTGCCGACCTCCACGGACGTTTCGGGAACGGAGCGGATCCCGAGGCTGGTCAGGCGGATCGCGGGAGGCAGCGCGAAGATCACGGTCGCGATCATCGCCGACGTGGTCCCGATGCTGAACAGCAACACCAACGGCACCAGGTAGGCGAACGCCGGAACCGTCTGCATCGCGTCCAGGATCGGCCGCAGGACCAGCTCGAGGCGGGTGTGCCGGGCCGACAGGATCCCGACCGGGATCCCGATCGCGAGGGCCACCCCGACCGAGACCAGAACGAGCGTCAGCGTGATGAGGCTGTCGCTCCAGAGGCCCAACAGCCCGAGAGCGATGAAACCGGCCGCGGCGACGAGCGCCATCCTCCACCCGGCGAGCACGCCCGCGATCGCCGCGACGGTCACCGTCACGCCGAGCCAGGTCATCCGCGCGAGCACGAGTTGCAGCTGGTCGACGATCGAATTGATGCCGTTCTTGAGCGGCACGAGGAAGTCCACGAACAAGGGGTTCGTGCGCTGATGCGTGATCACCCAGTCACCGAAGGCGTTGAACGGCTTCGCGGCATCGACGACGAGCGCGTCGGGGAACCCGCCGGAGAACAGGATCATCCCGAGCGCGAGCACCACCACGGTGGCCGCCGCCCAGACCGCTCGTCGTCGCCAGGGCGAGACCGGTGCATGCGTGACGACCGCGAGATCGGCAACCTGCTGCACCTCTCGGAGCGGTACCGCCACCTGCTCAGGCCTCCACCATGGCGGCGAGCACGGCCGTACGGTCGACGATGCCCACCTGGGTGCCGTCCTCGACCACCCGGAAGGGCCGCTCGTCCTTGACGACCAGCGGCAGCAGCGATCCGAGGATCGCGTCGGCCGGGACGTCGCCTGCGAAAACGGTTTCGCCGTTGGTCGAGCGCATGATCGTCCTGGCGGTCAGGACGTGCGTTCGCGGGACATCTCGCGTGAAGTCCGCCACGTAGTCGTCGGCCGGATGGGCCACGACCTCCTCAGGCGTCCCGATCTGGACGAACCGCCCGTCCTTCATGATGGCGATCCGGTCGCCGAGCTTCAGCGCCTCCGCGAGGTCGTGCGTGATGAAGATCATCGTCTTCTGCACGTCGCGCTGGAGGCGGATCACCTCGTCCTGCATGTCGCGGCGGATCAGCGGATCGAGCGCGCTGAACGGCTCGTCGAACAGCATGATCTGGGGGTCGGTCGCGAGCGCGCGCGCGAGCCCGACCCGCTGCTGCATCCCTCCCGAGAGCTCGTCCGGATACGCGTCCCCCAAGCCGGCCAATCCCACCACCTGGAGGACGTCGGTCGCCTTCGCCTCGCGCTCGTCCTTGGCGACCCCCCGGATCTCGAGGCCGAACGCCACGTTGTCCACGATCCGACGGTGGGGCAGGAGGCCGAAGTTCTGGAAGACCATGCTGATCTTCCGGCGACGGACCTCGCGCAGCCGCTCGTCGTCCAGCTGCAAGATGTCTTCTCCGTCGAGCAGCACCTTCCCGGCGGTCGGATCGTGCAGACGGTTCAACATCCGCACCAAGGTGGACTTGCCCGAACCGGAGAGCCCCATCACGACGAACACCTCGCCCGGCTGGACATCGAACGACACGTCGCGCACCGCGGCTACGCAGCCCGTCTTCTGGAGCAGCTCCTCGCGCGGCAGGTCGGCATCAGGGGTGCCGACGATGCGGTCTGCCTTCGGTCCGTAGATCTTCCAGACGTTCCGGCACGAAACGATCGCCTGCGGCGCGTCGTCCAAACGGACCCCCTCGGGCTGCTCGGAGCCAACCGGCCGATGGTCGGCCACCCATCGGCCGGGCGCAAGGTAGCGGTTGCGGTCTCGACAACAGGAGCTGCGCGGGCCAGCCTAGCCTGGTACAGACTCAGCGTGATGGCCGGGCGCTATGACTTCGTCGTCGTCGGCGGTGGCTCCGCCGGCAGCGTCCTTGGCAACCGCCTGTCGTCGGACCCCTCCAACAGCGTCCTGGTCCTCGAGGCCGGCCGGCCCGACCGGAGCTGGGACGTCTTCATCCAGATGCCCGCCGCGCTCACGTTCCCGATCGGGAGCCGCTTCTACGACTGGAAGTACGAGTCCGAGCCCGAGCCCCACATGGGCGGCCGGCGGATCTACCATGCGCGCGGCAAGGTCCTCGGAGGCTCCAGCAGTATCAACGGGATGATCTTCCAGCGTGGCAACCCGCTGGACTACGAACGCTGGGCGACGGCGCCCGGGATGGGGACCTGGGACTACGCGCACTGCCTGCCGTACTTCAAGCGGATGGAGACGTGTCTGGCTGCCGAGCGCGACGACCCGTTCCGCGGGCACGCCGGGCCGTTGGTCCTCGAACGCGGCCCCGCGACCAACCCGTTGTTCGGCGCGTTCTTCGAGGCGGTCCAGCAGGCGGGCCTCACGCTCACGGACGACGTCAACGGGTACCGGCAGGAGGGCTTCGCGGCCTTCGATCGCAACGTGCACGACGGACGGCGCCTGTCGGCCGCGCGCGCCTACCTCCACCCAGTGATGCATCGGCCCAACCTCGACGTGATCACGCGCGCGTTCGTGACGCGGATCCTGTTCGACGGGAACCGGGCGACGGGCGTCGAGTACGTCCACCGAGGGACGCCGTTCCGGATCCAGGCCGGCGAGGTCATCCTCAGCGGCGGGGCGATCAACTCGCCGCAGACCCTGCAGCTATCGGGGGTCGGCAACGCGGACGACCTGAAGGCGCTCGGGATCGACGTCGTGCAGGACGTGCCGGGCGTCGGCGAGAACCTCCAGGATCACCTGGAGGTCTACGTCCAGCACGCGTGCACGCAGCCGGTCTCGGT
>JALYLP010000007.1 GCA_030774195.1 Actinomycetota bacterium
GACGACGACCCGGCCGAGGCGACAGTAGGCGCCGACCTCGGGAAGCGCAAACCCGATGAGCGACGCGTCGTCACGATGCGAGCAGTGCTCGCTAGCCGATCCCGACCTCACGCGGGCTAGGGTTCACTCAATGACGAGCGAACTCGTCCTGCGCTCGAGTACGGGCCGCATCACGCTCCTCGCGACGGTCGCCGCGAGCGGCATGGCGAGCCTCGACGCCACGGTCGTCAACGTCGCCCTCCCCCACATCGGCCAGGACTTCGGCGTCAGCGTCAGCGACCTCCAGTGGGTGTTGACGGGATATCTCCTGTCGCTGGCTTCGCTCATCCTCCTCGGCGGGGCGCTCGGAGACCGGTTCGGGCGGCGGAAGGTGTTCGTGATCGGCACGATCTGGTTCGCCGCGGGATCGCTGCTGTGCGGTGCGGCACCCAACATCGACGTGCTCGTGGTCGCGCGGGTCCTCCAGGGAGTCGGAGGTGCCTTGCTCACGCCCGGCAGCCTGGCGATCTTGGAGTCGAGCTTTCGGCAGAGCGACCGGGCGGCGGCCGTCGGCGCGTGGTCGGGCCTTGGGGGCGCTGCCGGCGCGATCGGGCCGTTCATCGGCGGCGCACTCGTCGACGGGCCGGGATGGAGATGGGCGTTCCTGGTCAACGTGCCCGTTGCCGTCGTCGTCGTCTTCTGTGCGCATGCCGCCGTGCCGGAGAGCAGGGACCCGCATGCGTCGCGGATGCTCGACTTCACGGGTGCCGTGCTCGGAGTCGTAGCGCTCGCGTCGAGCACGTGGGCGCTAACCGAAGCGGGGCCACAAGGATGGGCGGATACCGGCGTACTCAGCGCTGGAGGGATCGCGATTGTTGCTGCGGCCGCCTTCGTCCGCCACCTGCTCCGGACGCGCGATCCGCTGGTGCCACCTGCGCTGTTCCGCAACCGCACGTTTACGGTCGTGAACCTGCAAACGGTGTTGCTCTATGGCGCGCTCGGCGTCTCGTTCTTCCTGGTCGCGTACGAGCTGCAGGTCGCCGCCGGCTGGTCGGCGTTGCGCGCGGGCGTCGCGCTCCTCCCGACGACTGTACTGATGCTCCTACTCTCGGCCGCGTCGGGCTCGCTGGCCCAACGGATCGGCCCGCGCGTGCAACTCACGGTGGGGCCGCTCCTCGCTGCCGGCGGCTTGCTCCTCCTCACGCGCATCGGCCCGGACACATCGTGGGTGTCGGACGTGCTCCCGGGGGCGCTGGTGTTCGGTCTCGGACTCGTGACGTTCGTGGCGCCGCTCACGGCGACGGTCATGGCGGGCGCCGATCCCGATCACGTCAGCGTCGCCTCCGGGGTGAACAACGGGGTCGCTCGCACGGCGAGTCTCGGAGCGCTCGCGCTCGTTCCGGCGATCTCGGGTCTGTCCGTGGCCGTCGGAGCGACGCAGATTACCGATGCGTTCCGCCGAGGCTTGGTCATCGCCGCGTGCGGCGCGGCCGGGGCCGGAGCCCTAGCGTTCGTCGGCCTCGGGCCGCGCTTGCGTCATCCACTCACGGCGCGCCGCCTGCACTGCGCCGTCGACGGTCCTCCTCTGCAGCCCTCGTTGCGGTCGTCCGAATAGCGGAGGAGTCTCGGTCCGCGCGGCGAGCTAACGTCGAGGTGGACGACCGGCATCGAGCGGTTCATCATCACGCGGATGAGCACCCCTCAAGGCGGGATCTTCGCCCTCGGAACCGCCTCGCACGCCTATCTCGAGTTCGACGCCCTCGGAGAGCGCAGCGGGCCGGACCTCGTCGACGCGATCTCGGGCCTGCGCGAGCCGAGGACGACGATGGGGGGCGTCAACCTGGTGGCGGGGTTCCGCCCCGAGCTCTGGCGAGAGGTTGCACCGGACGACGCACCTGAGGAGATCGCGGGCTTCAACGAGGACATCCTTGGCATCGACGGCTTCGTGATGCCGGCGACACAACACGACGCGGTCCTGTGGTTGTCGGGCAGCGCCTACGACGTCATCTTCGATACCGCTCGACAGGCGATCGCGGAGCTCCGCGATCTGGCGACGGTGGCGGAGGAGACCTCGAGCTGGCCGTACCGGCACGATCTCGACCTGACCGGGTTCATCGACGGGACCGAGAACCCCACGTTGATCGACGCGCCGGAGGTCGCCCTGATCGCAGACGGGAGGCCCGGAGCGGGGGGGACCGTCCTGCTCCTGCAGAAATGGCTCCACGAGTCGGCGGCCTGGGAGTCGCTGCCGGTTGCCGAGCAGGAGCAGGTCATCGGGCGCACGAAGCTCGACAGCGTCGAACTCGAGGATCGGAAGCGCGAGTCGCACGTCGGGAGCACGGATCAGGACCGGTTCGGCAAGATCTTCCGACGCAACATGCCGTACGGGACGGTCGCCGAACACGGCACGATGTTCGTGGGGTTCAGCGCGGAACAGCGACGCCTCTCCAGGATGCTCGAGGGGATGTCCGGTCTCGCCGGTGGCGTCCGGGATGCGCTGACGCGGTTCACGCGACCGCTCACCGGCGCGTATTACTTCGTTCCCTCCACGGAGGCGGTGCGGAGGTGCAACGCCATCTCGGGATCGATGCCGGTTCCACCCAGGAAACTTGTGGGATGACCGATGCGGGCCGTACGCCCTCGGGTGAAAGGTCGGAACCGCCGGAAGACTGGAGCAGAAGGAGGTCACCGTCGTGTCGACCATCGCGGTCACGAGTAGTCCCGGATTCATCTCGATCGCCGTGAGCGATGCGGGCAGCGTCCGCGGGCCTTCTACGAGCGCTTCCTCGGCGCGATCCGCGACACGTTCGATTTCGGGCCCGACGCGGTCGCGTTCGTCGGGTGGCCGACCTTCGCGATGTCCTCGGCGCGCCGTTTGGTCTGGCGCTGGTGGTGTTCCACGTGGGGCCCGGTTCCGCACAAGCCGCGGCCCCGCGATCCTGGAACCGCCCGGGTGGTGACGCGCACGCGAAAGGTGGGTTTGGGGCAAGGGTTGGGGAGCGGGGGCCCGCCCGTCGCGTCCCTTACTCCGAGGGCCTCGACCTCTCGTCCTCAAGGATACGGAGATGGTCGGCGCCCGCACGAAGCATGGTGACGGCCAGATGCTCGGAGATCGGGTCGGTGCTTGCAAGCGACCTGGCTCGGAGCAGGATGTCCAAGCCGCCGCGCAGTGCCCCAGCGTCGCTCCCGGACTTCGCGACGAGCTCAAGGATCGATTGCGACGACAGCTCGACCGCCGCTTGAGCCAGCTTCTCCTCGAGACTGATCCCAGCCTCAGCCACGTGAGCAGGATTGCACGAGGACTTGCTCATTGGAAGGAGCCTTCTGTTCGCCGGCCGCGGCCGACGGGAGTGGCTTCCTAGTCGGGAGCGAAGCACGGCCACGACCTGTAGCCGAAGCAGATCGCCGGCCCCGAGTTCAGAGAGAACGTCGACCATCCTTCGTCACCGCGCCCGTGGAACTGACGGATGACGAAGGCCGAGGTGAGGATGACCTGAAGGGGGGTCCTCCACCGCGAGGTTTCCACGTAGGACACCTTAGGACCGGGAACCCTGCATAGGAGAAGGCACTTGCGGCGCAGTCCCTCGAAGCAAACAGCCTGAAGGTCAGAGGGGTTGACGGAATCCCACCCCTCCCGCTAGCTAATCTGGCCTCTGACCTGCACTGGTGCGCAGATGGTGTGCAGACAAGGTTCGCACCCATCAAGCTGATTCAGAGGCAGAGATGGCGTGGACCACAGAGAAGGGCTCGGGATTCCTGGTTCGGTGGCGCGACGAGATGCAACGGACGGGCTCGCGCTTAGACGTTGTCGGATACGCCTCGATGCGCGAGGGGAGACCTCCCCGGCGGAGCAGGGAGCTAGCAGAACGGATTGCAGACGCCCGTGTCAGCCCGCGACAACGCGAACTCTCGCCTTAACAGCATCCTGCTTTGTTGAGTCATGTGTTGAAGTTGCCACAACGACCCAGCCTCTGATCGTGTCGATTGGTAGACCCGATTTCACGTGAATGACGACTCGCAACGCCTTTGTAGTTCCGGGCGCGACGTTCTGGAGTTCGTACGTGCCGTTCACGACGGCACTCGTGATGTCCGTGGTTCCCGTCAAACCAGAGAAGTAGTGGATCGTGAACCCAGTCTTGTTCCCCGGCCCATGCACCGTGATCGTGTCGGTGGTGTCGCCATCGTTCTGCTCGGTGATGTCCCATGTCTTCGTGGATCCCGTGGTGGCCTTGGCGGTTACCGTCTGGTTCGTCCCAGTGAGGTTATAGACGTCGTCGCCGATGTAGGAGGCCTGCGCGCTCAGCCTGATCCTCCCGTCCGGCTGGAGGTTGCCCGAGCCGCCGTCGATCGCCTGCCAATCGGGATCCCGCTTCCCCTGCCCGCTCGTGGTTCGTGTCGTCAGCTTGAGGGCCCCGGAGCCGTCCGCGTTCATCGAGTAGATCTCGTAATCGCCATCCCGGTTACTGGCGAACGCGATCTTCGTCCCGTCGGGCGACCAGGCGGGATCGACGTCGTTGGCGCTGTTGTTCGACAGATCGACGGTGCCGGATCCATCCGTGTTCATCGAGTCGATCTCGTTCGGGCCGGTACACGCCGCTCCGTCGGAGAACGCGATGGTCCTGCCGTCGGGTGACCAGTTCGGGCGCAGGTCGCACGCCGTGTTCTTGGTTAGCTGGGTCACCCCCGTGCCGTCACTCTTCATTGAGAAGATCTCGAAGTCGCCGTCCCGGTTGCTGGAGAAAGCGATGCTCGTTCCGAGCGGCGACCAGCTCGGGTCGATCTCGGTCGCCGCGTTGTTCGTGAGCCGAGTCGCCCCCGTGCCGTCGGCGTTCATGGAATAGAGCTCCGAGTTGCCGTCGCGGAAGCTGCGGAAGGCGATCTTCGTCCCGTCCGGGGACCACACCGGATCGTCATCGTAGACGGCGTTGTTCGTGAGTCGGGTCACGCCCGCGCCGGTGGCGCTCATCGTGTAGATCTCGTAGTTGCCGTCCCGCTTGCTGGTGAAGGCGATCTTGGTTCCGTCCGCGGACCAGGCCGGCTGGAGATCATCGTGCGTCGAGTCGTTCGTTACGTTCGTGAGGCCGGAGCCATCTGCCGCCATCGTGTAGATCTCCGGCAGTTCTCCGTTGCTGTCGTCGAACGCGATCTCTCCGTTGTCGCCAGGAAAGGCGGCTGCCGCCGGTTGCGCCTCGCCAATCGAGATGAGCGCTACGACGCCGTACATCACCACGATCCACCTCATGCCGCGAGCGAGCGTCTTCGCTGGCGATGATGAGGATTGAACCAGCTGTATCATCGGCCTCCCTGGTCGCTCTCGGTGGCGGTCCCCACGGTATCTACGAAGACGATTGATAGGTACAGCGGTGCGCACGTCGATAGCCACTGCCGAACGAAGTATCGAGGTGACGCAGACTACGTACCAAGAGCTGAACCTCCATGCCGAGGGTAACTGACGCTCCGCTCGCTCTTGAGTTCGAATAGACGTGGCGGGGTCAGGCGGTCACCCAGCCGGTGCTATTTCCTCTCTTAGCTGACGGGACGCTCGGCGAACAGAGAACTAGAGACTGTCGTCATGCTGTCGGCAGTGATGCTGTAGCGGATCTCAAGCCGATGCTTTCCTTAGGGCAGACGAACCCGCAACAGCGGCAAGGGCTAAAGATGTCCCGGTGACGACGGCCTGTGTCTCGTCGATCGGAGAGAGGACGATTCGTAGTCTCGGCCCTCGCCATGCTGGAAGCGGTCGGCCCCGTGCGAGGAGGACACGCTGGCCCGGTCTCCATCGTGAGCGTCCGCCGTGCTCCAGCTGGCTCCGCCGTCCGTCATCTTGAAGACTCCCCACTTCTTGGTGCCGGCCCACAGCGTGCTCGGATGGGTCGGGTTGATCGCCAAGGAGTACACCGTCGACGCGGGGATGCCGGTGTCGAGCCCTGACCAGTGGGCACTTCATCCGTCATCTTGAACACCTGGCCGCCGCCATAGGGTGGACCTCGAGGTCTTACCTCGAGCTACGTGCCGGAGCGAGGATCTCCACGACCAAGAGGATGATGGACGGCACGTAAAGGTATCCGACCCCCCCGATCAATGCCGGAAGCGCGGCGCCGACCAGAAGCACGATGGAGACGATGAGCGCGAGTCTGGTTGGCCTCCGCTGAAGGGCGAGCGTTCCCGCGCCCGCTCCGAGGATGACCGTCCACAGGTTGAGCGGGCTAACGAGGCCGCGAACGACGACGCTCAGCAGAAGCACAGCGCTCAGGGCGACCGCGATCAGACCGCCGATCCGTGCGGGCCAACGGACGGCGCTCGGTGTGCGCATGCTCGAAGCCACGGGCGGAACGATAGTGCCGAGCGTGTCTCGCCTCAATCATCCGCGGGGATGTCGGCGAGCAGCGCCACCTGGCGCTGAGCTCGGCCGCTGCCGCAGGTCCAACCACCCCCGATATCCTTAGAGGAGTGAGCGCCGCCCCCCGAAACGATCGATTCCTGCGCGCCTGCCGGCAGGAGCCCGTCGACCGCACGCCGGTCTGGTTCATGCGGCAGGCCGGCCGCTATCTTCCGGAGTATCGAGAGCTCCGCGGCGACCGGGACATCCTGGAGGCCACGCGGGAACCCGACCTCGCTGTGGAGATCACCCTTCAACCGCTCCGACGGATGGAGCTTGACGCGGCCATCCTCTTTTCCGACATCATGGTGCCGCTCGCGGCGACCGGCATCGACGTCCGCGTCGAGCCCGGCGTCGGCCCCATCGTGGCCGATCCGATCCGCACGGCGGCCGACGTGAGCCGCATCCGCGACCTCGAGCCGGAGACGGATGTTCCTTACGTGCTGGAGGCGATCCGCCTCCTACGCAAGGAGCTCACGGTCCCGTTGATCGGATTCGCGGGTGCGCCGTTCACGCTCGCGAGCTACCTGATCGAGGGCCGGCCGTCACGGACCCACGACGGCACGAAAGCACTGATGTTCGATCCGGAGGGACCGTGGTTCGCGCTCGCGTTCACGCTCGCGGACCTGACAGTCGCCTACCTCCGCGCGCAGGCGGACGCAGGCGCGGAGGTCCTCCAGGTGTTCGACAGCTGGGCGGGAGTGCTCTCCCGCCCGGACTACCGGACCTACGTGGCCCCCGTGATGGGCCGGGTGTTCGATGGCGTCGCCGATCTCGGCGTTCCCGTCATCCACTTCGGCGTCGGGACGGGAGAGATCCTCCCGCTGATGCGGCACCCGGCCGTGAGCGTCGTCGGCGTGGACTGGCACGTACCGCTCGACGAGGCCTGGACGCGGCTCGGCCGCGACGTCGCCGTGCAGGGGAACCTCGATCCGGCGATCTGTCTCGCACCCTGGTCCGTGGTGGAGCGCCGGGCGGTGGAGATCCTTCACTCAGTCGCCGGCCGGGAGGGCCACACCTTCAACCTCGGCCACGGCGTGCTCCCGGAGACCGATCCGGAAACGCTTGCACGGCTCGCCGACCTGGTGCACGAAGCGACGAAGCGACCGGGCGCATGAGTGAGGGCGCGCCGATCGGGGTTCTCGTCATGGCCTACGGAACCGCGAGCGGACCGGAGGACGTGGGGCGCTACTACGCGGACATCCGCGGTGGCCGTGCTCCGACACCGGACCACCTCCGGGAGCTGAAGGAGCGCTACGCGGCGATCGGCAACCGCTTCCCGCTCCTCGCGATCACCGCCGAGCAAGCCGACGGCCTCGAACGCGCGCTGAACTCCTCTGAAGGCGAGGGCCGCTTCCGCGCCTACCTCGGCATGAAGC
>JALYLP010000008.1 GCA_030774195.1 Actinomycetota bacterium
CGCGTGGTGGTCTTCACGCACGACAGCAGTGACACCGGATGGCGTCGTCGGTTCTGGCTTACTCGCGACTACCTGCCTGAGGTCGCTGACCTCGTCGCCGGCCGGCCATCGCTGACCGAGCAGGCCCGCGCGATCGGAGCCCGCATGGAGCCGGTGCTCATCCCGTGGGACTGCGCTGACGGCTTCTTCGAGGCCTATTGGCGCCGGCCCGAGGCATACCTGGACGATCATGTTCGTCGCGGAGTATCGGTGTGGACCAGAGTCGGGGCCGGATGCCGAGCAGCGGGCAGTGCGCAGCCTTCGTGATGACCTTGTCTCAGGCCGGTGGGCCGAACGCAACCGCGACCTCGTCGCTCTCGATGCAGCGGAGCTTGGCCTTCGCCTGCTCGTAACCTGATCACACCCACTTTGCGCCTCGCCGCCGGACACGGCGATGCGGCCTTTCGTCTCTCTTCTCTGACTTCCCTGGCGCGGGGTTGACACGACGTTCGATGTCCCTAGACTGATTAGACCATGTCGACCAGGGCTGTGACCGGACGCAGCAGCCTCGTACTTATCGCATAGGCGCGGGCGGGCGATAGCCCGACAGACCCCCGCGCCAAGACGCCCCTCGCCACGCGAGGGGTTTTTTCTACCCCGGGTCCGGATGAACACCCAGCGACGGATCGGGGACGAGTCCAGCGGAAGGGAAGGAGTCACCATGAGGTACGAATTCGATCGGAACGGCACCGTCGTGGCGAGCGTGCTGTGGGAAGGCCCGGGACAGGTGACCGTCGAGACCGCGGACAGCAGCACCCGCGCGGTCGTCGATCGATACCTGTCTTCCGAGGTGGTGTACATGGGCGGTGGGTTCGGCCTCGACGAGGACCAGAGCGGCGACGTCCTGCAGATGCGCCGGCGCGATTGGACGCCGTGGGAGTTCGAGCGCGCGTGCAGGAACCTGGCCCACCGGCTGCAGGCAACCGTCCGCCGGGTCGAGACCGGACCCGTCGAAGATCGGGAGGCGGCCGCGCGATGAAGGTCACCGGGGCCTTGGCCCTCTTGCGAGCCCTCGAGCACGAAGGGGTCGAGGTGATCTTCGGTATCCCGGGCGGAGCGAGCATGCCCATCTACGACCCGCTGGTCGACAGCTCGTCGATCCGGCACATCCTGTGCCGGCATGAACAGGGCGCGGGTCACGCCGCGGAGGGCTACGCGTGCGCCACCGGGCGGGTCGGCGTCTGCCTGGCGACCTCGGGTCCCGGCGGGACGAACCTCGTCACGCCGATCGCCGATGCGAAGATGGACTCGGTCCCGATCGTCGCGATCACGGGCCAGGTGCCCACTCCCGTGGTCGGCAACGACGCCTTCCAGGAGGCCGACATCACCGGCATCACGATGCCCATCACGAAGCACAACTTCCTGGTGAAAGATCCCGCGCTGATCGCCGAGACCGTGCGTGAGGCGTTCCACATCGCCTCGACCGGCCGCCCGGGCCCCGTCCTGATCGACCTCCCGAAGGACGTGCTCCTTTCGGAGACGACCTGGAGCTGGCCCGAGCGCGTCAACCTGCCCGGCTACAAGCCCACGACGAAGGGCAACCAACGCCAGGTCGGGGAAGCCGTGAAGCTGATCATGGCGGCCGAGCGCCCGGTGCTCTACGTCGGCGGTGGCGTGATCAAGGCCGACGCGCACGCCGAGCTCGCGAAGCTCGCGACACTCGGCCGCCTGCCGGTCGTCACCACCTTGATGGCACGCGGAGCCTTCCCCGACTCGCACGAGCTGTGCCTGGGGATGCCGGGGATGCACGGCAACTACACGGCCGTCACCTCGATCCAGAAGGCGGATGTCCTCGTTGCTCTCGGGGCCCGCTTCGACGACCGAGTGACGGGCAAGCTGGCGGCCTTCGCACCCCAGGCGAAGGTGATCCACGTCGACATCGATCCGGCGGAGATCGGGAAGAACCGCGTGGCCGACGTGCCGATCGTCGGCGATTGCAAGGATGTGATCGCGAAGCTCGCCGCCGAGTTGGACGCACGGCAGCACGAGGCCGGCGGCGTGCCGGACCGCTCCGCGTGGCTCGGGCAGCTCGCCGACTGGCAACGGCGGTTCCCGTACCGCTACGACCAGCAACCGGATGGGCCGCTCAAGCCGCAATTCTGCGTCGAGCGTCTCCGCGAACACTCCGACGCGGACACGATCGTCGTGGCGGGCGTCGGGCAGCACCAGATGTACGCATCGCAGTACTGGCGCTTCGAGCACCCGCGGCATTGGATCAATTCGGGCGGTCTCGGGACCATGGGCTTCGCGGTCCCGGCGGCGTTGGGCGCCAAGGTCGGGCAACCGGGGAAGCGGGTGCTGGCGATCGATGGCGACGGCTGCTTCCAGATGACGGCGCAGGAGCTCGCCACCAGCACGACGGAGAAGATCCCCTTCGTCACGGCGATCTTGAACAACGGCTATCTGGGCATGGTGCGCCAATGGCAGGAGCTGTTCTTCGCGGAACGGTATTCGGGCGTGTACCTCGATCCCGACGTGCCGGACTACGTGAAGCTCGCCGAGGCGTACGGCGCGGTCGGGCTGCGCGCGGACGATCCCGGTGAGGTCGACGCGGTGATCGAGAAGGCGTTCTCGGTGGAGGATCGCAGCGTCGTGATCGACTTCCGGGTAGACCCGCGAGAGATGGTCTTTCCGATGGTCCCGGCCGGCGCGTCGAACGACGACATCATCCTGGACCCCGAGGGCGCGACGCCCACGAGCGATCCCGCCGAGGCTCCGATCGTATGAGCAACGGCGCGAGCGGCGGCGGAACGCTCCACACGATCTCGGTTCTGGTCGAAGACAAGCCCGGCGTGCTCACGCGCGTCGCCGGGCTCTTCTCGGCGCGTGGGTTCAACATCGACTCCCTCGCGGTGGGACCGACCGAGTCTTCGGGCCTGTCGCGGATGACGATCGTGATCAACGTCGACACGAAGCCCCTCGAGCAGATCACGAAACAGCTCAACAAGCTGATCAACGTGATCAAGATCCTCGAGCACGAGCCCGGTTCCGCGGTCGAGCGCGAGCTGATGCTCGTCAAGGTCCGGGCCTCGGGCGACGATCGAGCGCGGGTGATGGAGATCGCCGAGGTGTTCCGGGTGAACATCGTCGACGTCACCGCGTCCACGCTCACCCTCGAGGCGACCGGCAAACCCGACAAGCTGGAGGCGCTGCTGTCGCTGCTGGACGACTTCGGGATCGTCGAGCTGTCGCGCACGGGACGGATCGCGCTCGGGCGCGGCGACCGAGGGATCAAGGAGCGTGTGCTCCGGGCGGCGAACGACTGAGCGAAAGGCGAGCCAGATGGCCACGATCTTCTACGAGAAGGACACCGACCCCGGCGTATTGGCGGATCAGAGGATCGCGGTGCTCGGGTACGGCTCGCAGGGCCACGCGCACGCGCAGAACCTGAAGGACAGCGGGCTCGACGTGCGGGTTGGGCTGCGGCCCGGCTCGTCGAGCGGCCCGATGGCCGAGGAGGCGGGGCTCCGCGTCCTGGAGATCGGCGACGCGGTCCGCGAGGGCGACGTCGTGATGGTCGTGCTGCCCGACACCTCGCACGGCGCCGTCTACGCATCCGAGATCGCCCCGAACCTCAAAGACGGCGACATGCTGATGTTCGCGCACGGGTTCTCGGTGCACTTCGGCACCGTGGTTCCACCCGCAGGGGTGGACGTCACGATGATCGCGCCGAAGGGGCCGGGGCACCTCGTCCGCAGGACCTACGAGCAGGGGATCGGGACGCCGGCGCTGGTCGCGGTGCAGCAGGACGCGACCGGCAAGGCGCGGGCTCGCGCACTCGCCTATGGCTCCGCCATCGGCGCCGCGCGCGCCGGCATCATCGAGACCACCTTCAAGGAAGAGACCGAGACCGACCTGTTCGGAGAGCAGACCGTGCTCTGCGGCGGGATCTCGGAGCTCGTCCGTAACGGCTTCGACACGCTGGTCGCGGCCGGCTACCAGCCGGAGATCGCCTACTTCGAGTGCCTACACGAGCTCAAGCTGATCATCGATCTGATCTACGAGGGCGGCCTGTCCTGGATGCGCTACTCGGTGTCCGACACCGCCGAGTGGGGCGATTACCAGAGCGGCCCCAAGGTGGTCGACGGCCCCTCGCGAGCGGCGATGGAGCAGGTGCTGGCCGCGATCCAGGACGGTTCGTTCGCGAAGCGGTGGATCGCCGAGGCCGATGCGGGCTTCCCGGAGTTCCTCCGACTTCGGCAGCAGGCGCAGACGTCCCAGCTGGAGCAGGTGGGACGGCAGCTGCGCC
>JALYLP010000009.1 GCA_030774195.1 Actinomycetota bacterium
CGCGGCGGGCGGTAAGCCCCCGAGTAGAACACCCGCAACAGGTGCAGGATGACGATGACGACCATGAGGTGGGCAGACCAGCGGTGGACGTTCCGCACGAACTGCCCGAACGCGACGCTCGTGGACAGGGTGTGCATATCGAAGTACGCATCGGGGACCGTCGGCCGATAGAAGAACATCAGGTATGTCCCCGAGATGAACAAGATCCCGTACAGGACCGCCGCGATGAACCCGAGCCGGAGCGTCGTGCGCGTCCGGATGATCGCGCGTGGCACCTTCACGGGATAGATGTGCAGGAAGAAGTTCTGGAAGGACGTCATCGCGCGGCCGCGCGGTGTGTCCGGCTTCGGGTGGCGCACCACCGATCGGTAGAGCTCGCTGTCCCGGTACACGTCGCCCGGGTGGAGGAGCGAGCGATACCAGCCCGCGTCCCGCACCCTCCTTCCGTTCGACCCCATGGGCCGGCTCCTCAGCCCGCCACCGGCTGGAGGGCGATCGGCGCCGTCGACGCTTCCGACCAGCTGTCCATGAACAGGGCGTCCGTCGGGCAGCGGTCGACACAGAGCTCGCATCGGATACAGAGTTCCTCCTGCAGCACCAGCACGCTCGAAGGTCGCTCGGGGACCAGATCCAAGATGTCGTCGGCGGGCAGGATCCGGATGCAGTTCTCCGGGCAGATGTCGACGCACGCCCCGCAGAGGATGCACAAGGAGGGTTCGAGCGTGATGTTGAGGAAACACTGCAGGCAGCGGCCGGCTTCAAGACGGGCCTCTTCCTCCGAGTAGCCGAGTTCGATCTCCGTCGAGCCGATGCGCCGCCCGCTCGGCTCGGCGGGCACGGGGAGCCTCGACCGCTCGGTGTACTCCTCTTGCCGCGGTCCTCGGTTCACCGCCACGATCGGGAGCAGGCGGCGGCCGGATAGCGAGGGCCGGACCGGCTCCTCCCCGCTCAGCTGCCGGTGGATCGAGGCGGCGGCGCGGCGGCCGTCTGCGATCGCATCGATGAGGTTGCGTGGTCCGTAGGCCAGATCACCCCCCGCATATACGCCCTCGGCGGTCGTCGCCATCGTCTCCGTGTCCACGGTGACGGTGCCACGGCGGGTCGTCTCTACGCCGTCGTCCGGTTCCAGCCAGGAGAGATCCGCCGTCTGCCCGATCGCGAGGATCACCGAGTCGCACGTGATCGTTTCCTCCGTGCCGTCGACGAAGGAGGGGTTGAATCGGCCATCGACGTCGAACACGGACGCGACGTCGATCGTCTCGAGCCCCTCGACGTGATCCGCTCCGAGGATCCGCTTCGGCCCCAGATGATGCAGGAGCTCGATCCCTTCGACCTCGGCCTCCTCGATCTCGAACTCGCTCGCCGGCATCTCGACCCGGCTCTCGAGCGTCACGCAGCGGACACGGCGGGCACCCAGCCGGACGGCCGTGCGGGCGACGTCGAGCGCTGCGGCGGTGGCTGCCCCGGCCGCGTCGGCCTCGGCCTGGGTCTCGGCCTCGGTCTCAGCCACCCGGTCGACTCCAGCTGATGGAGTGGACCGCCCGGCAGCGATCTCACGGAGCGCGCTCCGGGCCGCGTCCAGTGCAACGTTGCCTCCGCCGACGACGACCACGTCGTCGCCGAGCTCGACCCGGTACCCGAGGTTGACGTTCAACAGGAAGTCCACCGCGCGAAGCACGCCGTCGAGGTCAACCCCGGGGATCTGAAGATCACGGCTCCGCATCGCGCCGATGCCGAGGAACACCGACGCGAACCCCTCCTGCTTGAGCGAGGCTAGGCTGAAGTCCTCCCCGAGACGCAGGCCGGTGCGCAGTTCGACGCCCATGTCGAGGATCGCTTTGATCTCGGCGTCGAGCAGGTCGCGGCGCAGCCGGTACGGCGGGATCCCGAGGACCATCATGCCCCCCGGCTCCCGTTGCGCCTCGAACACGACCGGCCGGTAGCCGTACGTCGCGAGATCGTGCGCGCAGGCGAGCCCGGCCGGACCCGCGCCGACGATCGCAACGCGCTCGTCACGCACCGGCGCGCGGGGCGCGGCGGCGGCGTACGCGGCGGCCCCGGTCTCGCTCTCCACGCCGAACCGCTCACAGACGTACCGCTTGAGCGCCCTGATCGCGATCGGCTGATCGATCGCACCTCGGCGACAGGCGATCTCACACGGGGCCGCGCAGACCCGGCCACAGATCGAGGCGAACGGGTTTGGGAGGCGCGCGATGTCGTAGGCGAGTCCGTCGTCGCCCGCGGCGATGGCCGCCACGTATCGGCCGGCGTTCGTGAGCACGGGGCATGCTTGCGTGCAGGGCACGTTGGCGTCGAACCACTCACCGCCGGCCTCGACCTGCGTGAAGCGCACGGCTCAGGCCTTTCCCGTCCGTTGGAGACGTACGAACAGCCAGAACGCGAGGACGAGCGTGACCACCCACGAGAGGCTCACGAGCAGATCACGAACCGTAGGGGTCGTTCGAACGGCCAGATAGGTTAGGAGGCGATCGGGGAGATAGGCGAACAGCACGAAGCTCGCCACAAGCATCACCGCAGCCCGCACGGTCGCGCTCCCCCACGTCACGTTCTCTTCCCCCTTCGAGCGCGCGATTCCCCGAGAAGGTAGCCGGGTCCCATGCTCGATGCCAGTCGGAAAGCACGAAGCTCGCCTCTCGAGTCTCACGTGATCACCCGCCGCGGACGCCGAGGGTCTCCTCGAAAGGGAACACGTCGCCGAAGCTCGGCTCGCCCTGCCGGACGACCACGACCTCCACACCTTCGCCTTTGAGCGAGTCGACCATGGCCTCGAGCCGGTCGTCATCGGTCTCGAGTCCGACGCGATCGCTCGCGATGACCGTCACGCGGGTAGCCCCGTCGTCGATCGCGGACTCGACATCGTGGCTGAGCTCATCCCAATCAGGCGGCAGGACGTCCGGGAGTACTACCTGCAAGTACGGACCGTCTTGCATCAGTTCGGAACCGTAGCGCACCTTGGCTCACCTCCTCGTTTGACCAGCGTGGCCCCGCCCCGCCAGGATGTTGAGGGTCTATGGTCCCGGGTGCCAAGGGCCGACTGACCCACTCCGGACGTTGACTCGCTCACCTTCGCCCCGAGTCTCTGCTTCAAGCTCTGCCGTGAGATCCCGCCTACTGGCGGGACGGGGGTCACCCGGGCTCCTGTCTCGCGGCGCGCTGCATCATCGAGATCACCGCGAGGCGGCCGCCCTCGGCTCGGCATGCGATGCCACTCACATCGGTCGCGTGATCAACGGGTGCCGACCGACACGTCGATGGCGGGACCATGGAAGCAAGCCCGGTCTGCCGACCGGACGTTCTTTGGAACCTGCGGTGCTCCCTTGGCTGCTCGGACGATCGATGCGTGGCTTCCGTTACGCTCGGACGATGCCCGAGCCAAGTCGCCTTGCGGATGGGGATCGCCGTCTCCTGGACGCCGGGATGATCCTCGCGTCCGAGCTGTCGCTCGATGTTGTGCTGCTGCGCATCGTCGAGCTCGCGGTCGATCTCACCGGCTCGAGGTACGGAGCCGTCGGCGTCCTCACGCCTGACGGAGGATCCATCGAGGAATTCATCACGGTCGGGATCACGCCCGAGGAACGGGCTGCGATCGGCGATCCTCCGATCGGTCACGGTCTCCTCGGCGCACTGATCCGCGACGCGAAACCACTTCGGATCCCCGACATCGCCGCCGACCCACGGTCCGTCGGCTTCCCACCACACCACCCTCCGATGCGTTCCCTCCTCGGGGCGCCCATCGCAGGACGCGGCCGGGTCTTCGGCAACATCTACCTCACGGACAAGCACGGCGCGGAAGCGTTCGATGAGGAGGACGAGCGCGTGCTCGTTATCCTCGCCACACAGGCCGCCGTCGCGGTCGAGAACGCACAGCTGTACGACGAGATGCAGCGCGCAGAACGAGACCTCCGGCGGCTCGAGGTGCTCGAGGAGCGGGAGCGCATCGCCAAGGAGCTCCATGATGGCGTGATCCAGTCCCTGTTCGCCGTTGGGATGAGCCTGCAGGGGGTGGCCGCGATGTCGGGTGACGAAGAGATGTCTCGGCGTCTCGAGGCTGCCGTCGAGGACGTCGATCACGCGATCCGGGACCTGCGAAACTACATCTTCGGACTCCGTCCGGGGATCCTCGCCGATCGTCAGCTCGACCAAGCGCTCAAGGAGTTGGCCAGCGAGTTCGGCGCGCGATCCGGCATCGTCACGGTCGTCGAGGTCGACGGCGAGGCTGCATCGGAGCTCGCCTCGCGAGCCGCGGACGTCGTGCAGCTGGTGCGTGAGGCGCTCTCGAACGTCGGGCGGCACGCGCATGCGACGACCTGTCGCGTGTCTCTCCGGCGAGGGAACCAGGGGAGCCTCATCCTCGAGGTGGACGACGATGGACGCGGCTTCGACGTCGCTCGACCCCTCTCCGGGATGGGACTCACCAACCTTCGCGAACGTGTCGACGCGCTCCATGGAACGTTCGAGGTCGCCAGCCCGCCCGGCGAAGGAACGACGATCCGAGCGACGTTTCCCCCCTGAACAGAATCCGCGAGCGGGCTTGGTAGCACGCTGGTCCCGCGCGAGGAGGGACCAACGACCCTCCCCAGCCTCGGCAGCTCACGCAAACTCACACCATGTTCGCTAGGTACTTCGTCGAATTGCCGATCGCGCACGAACGCGTCGAGCACGCCCTGGCCCACGACCCGAGCGCGTGGCTGCCCGGCCTCGCGGAGCGCGCGAACCACCGAGGCGATGTCCTCCTCGCCGACGTCGGATTCGGAGACGACGTCCGGATCGCGAGGACCGTGGCGGTCGAGCTCGGGGAGCCGATGCACGCGGGGTCGAAGGCAGTCTTCCCCTTGCGCTGGTCTGCGTCCGGCGGCGTCGGGCTCTTCCCTTCGCTGGATGCAGATCTGGAGGTCGCGCCGCTCGGTTCCGATCGCACCCAGCTCGCGATCAGCGCGCGATACGTTCCGCCGCTCGGCAAGCTTGGACGCGCGATGGACCGAGCCGTGCTCTCCCGGGTCGCCGAAGCGACGGTGAAGGATTTCCTCGACAGGGTCGGCGACACGCTCTTTGCCTCGATAGGCGAGCGGATCCCCTGGGTCCAGGAACGAGCGGCACCCGCCTCAACCTGACCCGAGCTACCATCCAGCCGATGACCGCACCGGACCATCCCCCGCTCCGCGTGATGCTCGTCGACGATCACGAGGTCGTGCGCAACGGCATCCGATCGATGCTGGAGGCTGAGGAAGACATCCACGTCACGACCGAGGCCGGCACGGTCCGCGAGGCGATCGACGAAGCGGATCGCACACGCCCCGACGTGGTAGTGATGGACGTCCGGCTCGCGGACGGGAGCGGGATCGAAGCGACGCGCGAGATCCGCGCGAAGCATCCGGCAACCCGGGTACTGATGCTCACGTCGTTCGCCGATGACGAGGCCCTGTTCGCATCGATCATGGCGGGGGCATCCGGCTACGTCCTCAAGCAGGTTCGTTCCGGCGACCTCGTGCGAGCGATCCGCGCCGTCGGAGCCGGCGAGAGCTTGCTCGACCCGGCCGTCACGACAGCGGTCCTTGATCGGCTCCGCAAGGGCAAGCACCTCATGAGGGACGAGAAGCTCGCCCGGCTCTCCCCGCAGGAGGAGCGGATCCTCACGCTCATCGCCGAGGGACGGACGAACCGGGAAGTCGGCGAGGAGCTTCACCTGGCCGAGAAGACCGTGAAGAACTATGTCTCGAGCATCTTGTCCAAGCTCGAGGTGGCGCGGCGTGCCGAGGCCGCCGCCTATCTCGCCCGACACACCACCACTCCTGGCAGCGTCGAGTAGCGGGGCCGAAGGTCCCGGTTCGACCAGGGAAGTCCCGGGAGGAAGGGGTCGTCCGACCGGTGTTCCCTGTCCGCGGCGGCCGGAAGCTGACTTCAAGTCGATCGGAGGTGGGGTAGATGGATACGACGGTCAAGACC
>JALYLP010000010.1 GCA_030774195.1 Actinomycetota bacterium
GGCGAGGCGGAGGTACTGGACGCGTCCGGTCTTGTCGTCTCGCCAGGCTTCGTCGATATGCACACGCATGTACGGGAACCCGGGCGCGAGGACGAAGAAACGATCGCATCGGTATCGGCTGCAGCCGCGGCCGGGGGCTACACCGCGATCTGCGCGATGCCGAACACCGATCCGGTGGCAGACACTGCCTCGGTCGTCGAGAAGGTGTGGGCGCTGGGACGCGAGGCCGGACTGGTCGAAGTCGCCCCCGCCGGCGCCCTCAGCCGCGGGCAAGCGGGACAACAGATGGCCGATCTCGGAGAGATGGCGTTCTCGGTCGCCAAGGTCCGCCTCTTCACCGATGACGGCCATGGTGTCCAGGACGCGCTCTTTGCCAGGCGGGCGATGGAGTACCTGGGCGGATTCGGCGGGATCTACGCAGAGCATTGCGAGGACGCATCGCTCGCCGAAGGCGGCCAGATGCACGAAGGCCCGCGATCGATCCGTCTCGGGCTTAGGGGGATCCCGGCGGCGGCGGAAGAGCTGATGGCGGCGCGGGACATCGCGCTGGCGCGGCTCACCGGATGCCGGTTACACCTGCTGCACGTCTCCACTGCCGGAACCGTCGAGCTCGTGCGACGAGCAAAGGCCGACGGTCTGGCGGTGACGGCAGAAGCCACACCGCACCACTTCACTCTGACCGACGCAGTCGTCGAGGGCTACGACCCGAACATGAAGGTCAACCCGCCGCTGCGCGGCGAGTCCGACCGGACTGCAGTCATAGCCGGGTTGGTCGACGGCACCATCGACGCGATAGCGACAGACCATGCGCCACACGCGCTCGAGGAGAAGGATAGGGAGTTCTCGTACGCGCCCCCCGGGATGGTGGGTCTCGAAACCGCGTTGGGTCTCGTTCTCTCCGAGCTTGTCGTTCCCGGGCACCTGACGCTCGTCGACGCGATCGATCGTCTGAGTACCGCCCCCGCTCGCATCCTGGGGCTCGATGGGCAGGGGGCGATCGCCCTCGAACGGCCGGCGAACATCGTCGTCTTCGACCCTGCCGCGAGGTGGAAGGTCGATCCGTCGCTGTTCTATTCGAGAAGCCGTAATTCGGCATTCGGGGGCCGAAAGCTCATCGGCCGGGTGGTGCACACCGTGTTCCACGGACGGGCAACGGTGCGGAACGGCGTCGTCGACGGGGTCCTGGTGTGACCTCGAGCACCCCAGCGATGCTGGCGCTCGAAGACGGGACAGTGTTCAAAGGATCAGCATTCGGCGCGACCGGAACCGTAACCGGCGAGGTTTGCTTCAACACCGGTATGTCCGGCTACCAGGAGATCCTTACTGATCCCTCCTACCACGGGCAGATAGTCACCATGACTGCACCGCAGATAGGAAACACCGGCGTCAACGCTCACGACGATCAGTCGGCCCGGGTGTGGGCCGAAGGCCTGGTAGTGCGGGACCTGTCCCGGACGTTCTCATCGTGGCGCGCCGCGGGGTCGCTCGATGACTACCTCAAGGAGAGATCCATCCCCGGGATCGCCGACATCGATACGCGCAGGTTGACGCGCCACATCCGGACGCATGGTGCGATGAGAGGAGCCATCGCCTCTGACGGATGCGGACTCGACGAGCTGGTGGATCGCAGCCGCGCGGCTCGCAGTCTCGTGGGTCGCGACCTTGCCGGTGAGGTCACCACTGCAACTGCCTATGTTCGCGATTGGGACGACCTTGGTGTGCGCAGAGCAACGGGATTTGCCGCCGGCATGGAAGGTGACTCGCGCTCCAACGGTTCGAGCAGAGAACCGGTGCTGTCGATCGCCGCCCTCGACTTCGGCATCAAGCGCAACATCCTCGATCTGCTGGTCGCGAGCGGAAGCCGTGTGACCGTGCTGCCCGCCACGACCGCGGCTACAGACATCCTGGAGGGGGGCTATGACGGCGTCTTTCTGTCCAACGGACCGGGCGATCCCGAGCCCGTGAGCTACGGGATAGCCACCCTGAGAACACTGCTTGGAAGGGTCCCGATCTTCGGGATCTGCCTCGGACATCAACTCCTAGCTCTGGCGGCGGGCGGCAGGACTTTCAAGCTCCCGTTCGGGCATCGAGGCGCCAATCACCCCGTGAGGTGGCTGCTCGGCGACTCGAACCAGGTCGAGATCACGTGCCAGAACCATGGCTTCGCGGTCGACCGTGCCTCTCTCGATGCGACGCCTGCAAGACTGTCCCATGTAAACCTGAACGACGGAACGGTCGAGGGCTTGCTGATCGAGGGAGCCGCCTTCAGCGTGCAGTATCACCCGGAGGCGGGACCGGGCCCGCACGACTCCCGGTACCTGTTTCGTCAGTTCCGTGAATTGATCGCGACCTTCGAGCCCGCCGATCTGGCGCTCGGGGTTCCGGCCTAGACAAGGGAAGGGGGATCGAGCGTGGGCAGAGGAGACCGCAAGCCGACGCGCTGGAAGAAGGATCGCCAGCGCCGCAAGCGCGAGCGCGACAAGCGACGCGCGGAGGCGAAGGGAGCAACGCGTCGGTGACGTGGGGGGTTCGGCGGTGACGCCCGTGAGGGTTCGAACCGTCGATCACGTGACGGTAGCGGCACCGCGTGATCTCGAAGGCGCCGTTATCGGTTGGTACTCGGATGTTCTGGGGCTGGCGCGGCTGCCCAAGCCGGACGGCACCAGCTCTACGGGGGCCTGGTTCCGCGCCGGGGACGTCCAGCTGCATGTGACCATCGAGGCCGCGCCTTCGGAGCGCACCGGGCATTTCGGTGTTGTGGTCGATGACTTCGACGACGCGGTCCGGCATCTGCGCGCCTCGGGGGCAGATATCGAGGCCGCTCGCGCGATCCCGGATCGCCGCCGCTGCTACACGCGGGACCCCGCGGGGAACACGATCGAGATCATGCATTACGACGAGGAGTCCGGTGCCCAGACGGACTGACCTCACCAAGATACTGGTGATCGGGTCGGGTCCGATCGTTATCGGACAGGCTTGCGAGTTCGACTACTCGGGCGTGCAAGCGTGCAAAGTGCTTCGCGCCGAGGGATACGAAGTCACCTTGGTCAACTCCAACCCGGCCACGATCATGACCGACCCCGAGTTCGCCGACGCTACCTATGTCGAGCCGATCACCGCCGAATTCGTGACCAAGATCATCGAGCGGGAGCGGCCCGACGCTTGTTTGCCGACGATGGGGGGTCAGACCGCGCTCAACGTCGCTATGGAGCTCGCCGGCGCAGGCGTTCTCGAGGATTACGGGGTGGAGCTGATCGGTGCAGGAACGGAATCGATCCGCCGCGCCGAAGACCGTCGTCTGTTCAAAGAGACGATGACTGCCGCCGGGCTCGATCTTCCTCGGTCGAGGTTCGCTTACTCGGTCGACGAGGCTCTCGCGGTGGCAGAGGAGCTGGGCTATCCGGTCGTGGTCCGGCCCTCTTACGTGCTCGGCGGAGGCGGTTCGGGCCTGGTCTCGGATGCGGCCGAATTGCGTGCGATCGCGAGCGAGGGTGTGCGCCTGTCGGCTATCGGCGAGGTCCTGGTCGAAGAGTCGATAGCGGGATGGAAGGAGTTCGAGCTCGAGTTGATGCGCGACGCCAGCGACAACGTGGTGGTCGTGTGCTCCATCGAGAACGTCGATCCGATGGGGGTCCACACCGGAGACTCGATCACCGTAGCTCCGGCGATGACCCTGACGGACGTGGAATATCAGGCGATGCGCGACGACGGCGCCAGGGTGATGCGAGCCATCGGCGTCGAAACCGGCGGATCCAACGTCCAGTTCGCAGTGCATCCGGAGACCGGCCGCCGGGTCGTGATCGAGATGAACCCGCGGGTGTCGCGATCCAGCGCACTGGCCTCCAAGGCCACGGGATTCCCCATCGCAAAGATCGCGGCCAAGCTGGCGGTCGGCTACACGCTCGACGAGATCCCGAACGACATAACGAAGAAGACTCCCGCCTCTTTCGAACCCTCCATCGACTACGTCGTCGTGAAGATCCCGCGATGGACCTTCGAGAAGTTCAAGGACGCCGACGACCTGCTGGGAACCAAGATGAAGTC
>JALYLP010000011.1 GCA_030774195.1 Actinomycetota bacterium
AGCATGTCGATGATGTCGGCCCAGTCGTCGCCTCGCCCGTCGCGGTAGCGGAGCAGGTCCGAGGCGATCGCGTCGCGGTCGGCCTGGTCGCGGATCAGGGCCGGCGAAGGGCGTCACGAGCTCGAGAGTCAAAGGGTTTCAAGCAGGGCTCGGAGATCGGCGTCAGCCATCCGGGCGCTCAGGCGTGGCCCAGTCCCTCGGGTATTGAGCCATCCGTTGGGACCCCATGGAAATCGAAGACGAATCGCACGGTGCGCGCTCCCGGGCACGAGCACCAGATCCTTGGTGACCAACGTTGCTCCGACGACCTCGCGGCGCTCCTCCGCCTCGATTCCGACGACCGGATCCAGGATCGGGGCGGTCCTGAGCACGAACAAGCTTGCAGATCCGGTCCCACGTCTCGAACGTTGGCGAACACGTGCCCGGTCTCGAGCTCCCGAGATTCCCTGACGCTCAGACCGAAGCGCCAGGCATCCTCGGCCTCGCGCATCCCCCGACGTTCGCGATCACGTGGGAGCATGTCGGGAACGCCGCCACGGCCGAGAGCCTGGAACGCTCCTAGAACACCCGCACAGCCTCTTATGACACGGCCCGGTGATACGAACCTGAGGCGATGAACGCTCTTTTTAGCGAGCGGATCCTCACGGGGTCACCCACTCTCGCGATCGGCACGGACTGCCCATTGTCCGTGTCCCAGACCCGCTGGGCGTGCCCTGAGAAGGACACGAGCATCGTTCCGACCCTCGTGAAGTTCACGAATACGACGACCGTGCGGCCCGCCAGGCGGGTTGCGCCGCTCATCCTGACCTCGACAGCGCGATGCGTCGAGGTCCGCTCGTAGTCGGAATGGCCCGTCACGACAGCGAACCTCGCGCTTCCGTGAAGCCGCGCTGCGAGATGTACGTCGACCGCTTGCGCGTCTGGCGCCACGAGCGCAAGACCGAGCGTCATCAACACGACAAGCCCTACGATCGATCGAAGAATCCGCATGACCTAGTCCCCCTCTCTATGGGTACCCAGTCACCTTAGGACGTTTGGGCGGCCAAGGTGCCCCAGATCCCGCAGCGGCCAGGTTCACGAGGCCATCGATAACGACCCTGTCGTACCTGGGTGAGCTTCATCCGGCCGGTCTTCGTCGGCTTGCGCGAACGGAGCGTTGCTGTCCACGCATCGAACCGACTCCCCAGATGTGATGCGAACGATTCGGAGAGGACGGCCGCATCCTCGGAAGGCGAACAGGTGGCGAAGCTCGAAGCGTTCCTCCTCGAAGGAGCCGCCCCAGATCCCGAAGGTGTGCGCCGTCTGGGGTTTCCCACGTTCCCTCATCGTGTCCGTCTAGCCCGTCCTACCCGCTTCCGGCGCCTCGTGGGCGAACTCCCAGGTCCGCAGGCCCTCGTCGAGGCAGGAAGAGCGCACCGAACACCCGGCGCAGATCAATAGCGGAGCGAGCGACCTCGCGGAGGCAACGTCTCGCGGGTTGCCCGTGGTGGGGTCCACGGACGCGAGGGCTCCGCGGTCCGGGCACCGAGCCTGTCATCCGTACCGACACACGCCGCGTCTTTGTGCCGATCGACGTTCAGCAGCTCCCGGAGATCGGGCAACACGTCGTCTGCCACTGGTTCCAGCATCGGCAGACGGCAAGGTTCGGCCAGTTACGGAACGGCCGGCGGTGGAGGTCTGGCGCTCCACCGCCGGTCCGCCCACAGCTGAGGGCCTGGCTGCTCGGTTTCGCTCCGGCTAGCCCGACCGCCCCTGCCGTCTTCGGCAGCGCGACCGAAAGGACGGGCCGATGACTGCCCGCATCCCGGTACATCACGGGAGGGTCGTTCAAGGACTCTTGATCCGCAGGTTCCGGGTTCGAGTCCCGGGGGGCCCACTCCCTCACCGGCGTGCGGTTCCATCGTGGCTTGCTCAGGTTTCCCATCTCAAGGCTTACGAGTGGGGGCGAGTGGGTAACTGCTGGCAGGACGGTTGAGCGGAGGAGGGGAATGATGGAAGCGTTGGTTGCGGCTAACGGCTGCGGAGGGACGACGTCGCTGATCCTGTGGATCGTCGCCGCGGTTCTGGTGGTCTGGGGGATCGTGACGATCGTTCGCGGCGGGGTCCTTGCCGGGATCGTGCTCATCGTGGTCGGACTCCTGATCGGGCCAGGAGGCGTGAGCATCTTCTGCTGAAGGGGCCTTCACCGGTCCGGTATCGATCGCGATCCTTAGGAGATCTTCAGCTCGAACAGCTTGCCATCGTTCTCGTTCGGGTTGACGTTGTTGTCGACACCTCGGTCGGTGACGTAGAGACGGCTCCGCGATCCGTCGGTGCCCGGCGCGAACGTGATGCCGGAGGCAGCCTTGATGCCGGTGCCGGAGATATCGATCTTCCGCACGAGCTTTCCTCGCATCGTCGTCTCGAGGATGAACGCCTGCCGGTCGCTCACGATCAGCAGGTGATGAGAGAACCTCGTCATGGCGACGCCGTCGGCGTCGGTGAAACCGTAGCGGTGGAGGCCGAAGCTCCGAACGACATCATCGCTCGTCCCGAACCGATGGTCCTTCCCCTGTCGGATCGTGTAGACGCGGGCCGACGTCGCTGCGTCGGCGCCGTCCGTCAGGATCAGCATCCGCGCACGAGGCACCCACGCGAGGCCCTCCGGATCGAAGGATCCGAACCGACGCGTCTGGAGGACCGTGGCCGCGACATCGTCGCGCGTGCCGAACAGTCCGTCTTTGCCCGCCTTGTCCCGGAACACGCGGTCGAGATCGTCGTCGCTGATGTAGAGGGCACGATGCCTCGTGTCGAGCGCCACGTCCGCGGGTTCCACGGTGAACTTCTTGAACGTCCGAGGAGCCACGAGGTTACCCTTCCGCTTCGCGACGAAGAAGTTGCTTCCTTTCCAGAGCCTCGGGATCTCATCCACTTCGGAATCAGTGATGAGGAGGCGCTGGGTCCGCGGATCGTAGGTGATGCCCATCGGATCGGGACTCGGCGTCGACCAGACCGAGGTCAGGGTGACTCGGACGACCTTCCCGGTGGCCGCACGAACCGGGGACGCCCCGAGCGCAGACAGGATGAAGGGGACGCACAGGCACAGGTAGATCAAGCGTTTCATGCTCGCCCTCCCGGGGGGATCGGTTGCCGAAGGTTGCCCCCAGACCACCTTCTCGAAACCATGCGAGGCCGGCAAGAGGCCGCTCCCGCCGGTCGGCGCCTCGGTAGGCTTGTTCGATGCGGTGGATCGCACTTCCGGCCGGGGTCATCATCCTGCTCTGGACGCTGTTCGACGTGCTGCGGACCCTCGTCATGCCCCGGGCGGCACGCGGGCGATTCCGTCTGAGTCGGTTCTTGTTCCGGCCGATCTGGCGGCCCTGGAGATGGATCGGGGTGCGGCGCAAGACGGTCCAATCCCGGGAGCGCGTCCTCGCTGCGGCGGCGCCAGTCTTCTTCTTCGTCCTGCTGGTCGGGTGGGTCTCACTCGCCTTGCTGGGGTACGCCCTCATCCTGTGGAGCCCGGCGTTCGTCCACGGGATGGGGCGCAGCGACGGCTCGTTCGGAGATGCCCTGTATACCAGCGGGTCGTCGATGTTCACGCTCGGGATCGGATCGGGCGCCGCGAGCGGATGGACCCGTGCGGTCGTGGTCTTCGCCGGCGCCACAGGCCTGGGCCTCTTCGCTGTCGTTATCGCCTACCTGCCGGTGCTCTACCAAGCCTTCAACCGTCGAGAGGTCGGCGTGCTCCTGCTCGATGCGCGGGCGGGGTCCCCTCCCTCCGGTCCCGAGCTGCTGCACCGGATGGGCAACGCGGGCATGGCCTCGTCGTTGCCGGAGCTGTTCGGGGAATGGGAGCGATGGGTGGCGGACGTCCTCGAGACTCACATGTCCTATCCGATCCTCGTGTTGTTCCGCTCGCCGCACGACAACACCTCGTGGGTCACCTCGCTCGGCTCGGTGCTCGACGCCGCCACGCTGATCCTCACCGCGGTGGATGACGAGCCCGATGAGCGGGCGAAGCTCCTGTACGGGACGGCCGTGCACGCGGTGGAGGACCTCTTCTACTACCTCCGGCTCACGGAGCGGGAGGCCGTGATCCAGCGTGACGAGTTCGAGGACGTGCTGGATGACATGAAGGACGACGGCTTCGCGATCCGGCCGCTGGACGAGGCGTTCGCCCGCTTCACGGAGAAGCGCGCGAAGTATGCGCCGCGGTTGGATGCGCTCGCCGTCCTGCTGGCCGCACCACCCGGTCTGTGGATCGGCGACCGGTCCTATCTCGGAGCGCGAACGGCGCATTGAGGCGTTGTGATCGATCTTCCTGAGGCCGCGCGAGCGCTCCTTTCGAGCGATGCGGTCGCGCACGTGGTCACGATCGACGAGGACGGGGCACCGCAGATCACCCTCGCCTGGGTCGGGATCGAGGACGACGAGATCGTGCTGGCGACGATGCCGGAACAGCGCAAGCTGAGGAACCTCCGTCGCGACCCTCGCGTCGCGATCTCGATCCCGTCGACCACGAGGAACGAGTGGGGGCTGCTCGAATACCTCGTCGTGTACGGGACGGCCCGCGTGACCGAGGGCGGCGCCCCGGAGATGCTGCAGCGGCTCGCGTACACGTACATCGGGCCCGACGTCGTCTTCCCCGCCATGCCCGATCCGCCGCCGGGGTTCGTCACGAGGGTCACCCCCGAACGCCTCGGCGGCGTCGGTCCGTGGAACCCTCCGCGAGGCTAGGCCGACTCCTTCGCGGCGCAGGCAGCGCACAGGCCCACGATGTCCAGCCGGTGGGTCGCGGGCGTGAACCCTTGTTCGGTCGCACGACGCATCGCCATGTTCATCAAGCGTTCGGCATCCACGTCCGAAACCAGGTCGCGGACCAGTCCGCAGGACGAGCACACGAGGTGGTGATGATGCTCGGTGAGCTCCTCCGCGAGCTCGTAGCGTCCGAAGTCCTCCTGGGTGATCACGCGGTTGACGACACCGGCGCGCTCGAGGACCGTCAGGTTCCGATAGGCCGAGCTCATGGCGAGCCCGCTTCCCCGCTCAAGGATCTCGTGGATGGTGAGGGGATGGAGGGCCGACCGAAGGATCTGGAGCAAAGAGCGACGGCGCGGGGTGAGCCGTTGGCCGACCCGGCGGAGCCTGAGCGCCACGACCTGGTCCACGTCGTGCGTGTCCCCTCGGGGATCAGACATGGATCCCCTCCGAGACCTGGGCAGACGGTTCGCCGTTGCGACCCCTCGCGATGAGGCCGCGACTCGCCAGGCCGCGCACCGCGGAGGCGCCGGCGTACGTCACCACCGCCGTGGCGATGATGGCGAAGCTAGGCGGCACGGAGGGGAAGACGTAGCTCACGGCGAGCCCAACCCACATGGCGCCGATCGCGAGCGCCGTGGAGAGCGCGAGTCCTCGGAAGGGGTGGGTCGTGAACTGATGCGCGGCGGCGGCCGGGGCCGCCAGCAGCCCCAGGAGGAGGAGCGCGCCCACCGCCTGCGTGGTCTCCGCCGCGGTCAGACCGACCAGGGCGAGGAACCCGATCCCGAGAGCCCGGACCGGCACCCCACGGGCGGCGGCAACGGCCTCGTCCAGGCTGGCGAACAACAGCGGCCGCGCGATCAGCAGCACGCCGGCCAGGATCATCGCTCCGATCAGCGCTGCGGCGCGCGCCGCGCCGGCCGAGAGACCGAGGATGGAGCCGAAGAGAACGCTCACCCCTGCGGTTCCGTTGGCGCCGCTGCTGTTCGACGTGTAGATCGACAGGAACAACACGCCGAGACCGAGCATCCAGGCGAACACGCTGCCGATCACGACGTCGTCGGCACGCCCGGATCTGCCGAGCGATCCCATCCCCACGGCGACAGCGATCGTCGCCCCGAACAACCCGAGCCGCAGGTCGACGCCTGCAGCGAGCGCGGCGAGCGCACCGGTGAAGGCGACATGGCTGAGGGCGTCTCCGGTGAACACCTGCGCACGGAGAACCACGAAGTACCCCACGGCGCCGCACCCGGCCGCGATCCCCGTTCCCGCCAGGAACGCGTTCCGCATGAACGGATGACCAACGATGGGCGGGACCCACCCGAGGAAGGCCAGCGTTCCGGTCACGTCAGCGCCTCGCGCATCGGTGCGGGATCCCTCCTCGCCCGGGCGTTGAGCGCTCGGATGCCTCGAGCCGCGACGTAGGCTCCGAACGACAGCGTGGTGATGAAGGCGCCCGTCGGATACGGCGTGAAGTACGCCATGACCAGTCCTGCCCACGTCACCGCGACCCCCAACACCACCGACACGGCGATCCCGAGGAGCGGTCGGCCCGTGATCACTTGCGCCGTGGCCGGAGGGAGCACGAGAAGGGCGAACACCAACAACGACCCGGTGATCTGGCTCGCTTCGGCCGCGGCCACTCCGAGGAGCAGCAGGAAGACCACGGCGAGCGACCGAACCGGGATACCGGCGGCTGCCGCAACCTCGGGGTCGACGCTCGCGAACAGCAGCGGACGGGCGATCAGACCGAGAGCGACGAGCGCGGGGACCGCCACCGCGAGGAGCGACAGGACCTGGCCGTTCGTGATTCCGAGGAAACTTCCGAAGAGGAGGTTGGTCAGGCCGTTGAGATTGCCGTGGTAGAGGTTCACGAAGAGGAAGCCGCAGGCGAGCGAGAAGGCTTGCACCGACCCGATCACAGCGGATTCCTCGCTGTAGAGGGCCGAACCGACAGGTGGGGAGGCCATCGCGATGATGACCCCGGCTGCGATACAGAACCCGAAGTAGCCGAACGCCGGAGACAGGCCGATCAGGATCGCGCCGGCTGCACCGGGGAACCCGACCAACGACAAGGTGTGCCCGGCGAAGGTCTGGCGGCGGAGCACCATGAACCAGCCCATCGCCCCCGAGACGACCGCCACGATGGTCCCCGCGCGGAGCGCGTTGATCATGAACGGGTAGTCGAACAGGGTCACGGTTCACCCCGCGTGCCGGTCGGCGTGGAGCGCCGGCGCCTCGGGGGTTCCGACGACGACCAACCGACCGTCGGACGCCCGCAAGACCTCCACGCGGGCGCCGTAGAGCGCGCTCAGCGTCTGTGTCGTGATGACCTCGGTCGGGGCACCCACCACCGCCTTGCCTTTCGCGACGTAGACGACCTGATCGAGGAACTGGAGGATCGGGTTCACGTCGTGGGCCACCATCACGACGGTCACACCCCGCTCGCGGCAGATCCGCTGCACCAGCGCAGCCACGGCCGCTTGGTTGGCGAGGTCGAGGCTGTCGAGCGGCTCGTCGAGCAGGAGCAGCTCCGGACGGCGCACCAATGCCTGTGCGACCACGAGCCGCTGCTGCTCCCCACCCGACAGCTCCCCGATCGGCCGGTTCGCGTAATGACTCGCCCCGACGAGTTCCACGACCTCCGCCACCGCTTCGCGCGTACGCCTCGCGCGAAGCGCCGACACGGGCACGCCCCACCGGTTCCCGTCGAGGCCCAGGCGGACCACGTCGAGGCCGCGGATACGAAGCGTCCGGTCGAAGCCGCCGCGTTGAGGGACGTAGCCGATGCGCCGGCGAGCCGCCCCCGCCGGAGCGCCGAGAACGTTCACGGTCCCCGTGGCGAGGGGCTGGAGGCCGAGGAAGACCTTCAACAACGTTGACTTGCCGGCGCCGTTCGGTCCGAGGATGGCGGTGAACGTGCCGGGGCCGATGTTCAGATCGACCCCGCTCCACAGGAGGCGCTCGCCGAACCGCACGGACGCATCGCGCGCCCGGATGACCTCGTTCGAGGTTGCCGCGAGGACGTCGGATACGAGACGCGTCTGTTTCATCTGCCGGTCGCCTCGTGAAGGGCCGCCGCGAGCGCCTGGAGCTGAGCGACCTGCCACGCCTGGAACGTCGCGCCGGCGGGGAAGAGCGTTTCGGTGATGGTCGCGATCGGGATGTTCGCTGCCGTGGCCTCGTCGATCTGACGCTGGATGTCTGGGGTCGCGTTCTGGCTGTTGTACACGTACACCTTGATCTCGTGGGAGGAGATCTGGTGATCGATCGTCGCCTTGTCGGTCGCTGTGGGCTCCGACCCCTCGCTGATCGCCGTGAGGAACGTCGGGGGTGTGATCAGGTTCAGCCCCAGGTCAGGCGCCATGAGCGCGAAGATACTCTCCGAGGCCCCGACGGGCGTACCCGTGTACTTCGTCTTGATCTCCGAGATGAGGGCGTGGTACTGCGCGAGTCCCGTCGTCTCGAACGTCGAGCGTTGCTGGTCGAAGTACGAAGCGTCGGCGGCGTCGAGCTTCTTGTACGCACTCGTGATCGCGTCGATCACCTGTTGGACATCCGATGGCGAGTACCAGCGGTGGGGGTTCCCGTAGATGGGCGCGCCGACGAGCGTGCCGACGTTGAGGACGTCGCGCCCGGACACGGGGTTGGCATCGATGAGCCGCTGAGCCCACGGGTCATAGCCGACGCCGTTCTCGATCACGAAGTTCGATGTCGCCATCGCGCGCGCGTCTTCCGTCGTCGGCTCGTAGTCGTGCGGATCCGCGTTGGGGTTGTCGATGATGCTCGTCATGGTCACCCGATCGCCGCCCAGCTGGGAGGCGATGCTTCCCCAGACGTTCTCGGCAGCGACGACGTTCGGCCGACCGACCGACGCTGCGCTGCCGATCCCCGAGCAGCTCGCGAGAGGGATAACCAGTACGCAGATCGCAACGACCATCGTGTGCCGAGCAGCGGAAGGCATGCCACGTCCCCTCCTTCGGGGCGGTCGCGTTCGAGCGCTCGGCAGACGATAATGGGAGTGGTTCCCATCGTCAACCTAAGCCCGATCCGCGAGCGGCGAGCGCGATGCCTCAACCCACGCCGGGATGGAGACTCACTGGACCGCGACGATGCGTTGCCAGCACAGGAGGTTCGGCCCCCGTTGCGTGACCAGATCCGCCCGCCCGGCGCACGCCCCCGCCCGGTTCGCATGTGACGGAGCGATGTCGAACACGTACGCGTTGGTTCGGTCGTCGCGGCAATCGGTCGGCACGACGGTCCCGCCCTCGGCGTGGCCGCACATCGCTCCGTTCTGGTCGTGCACGGCGTTCAACACGATGCGGATCGGCGGGTAGGCACCGAGGGTCTCGTCCGGCGAACGGAAGAAGCCTCGGGAGGAGGGATCGCCGGTCCCGGCACGTTCGCCGGATGATCGAGCGGCCGGCCCGGCCGCGTCCAACCGGGCCAACCCGAAGCCGGCAAGCACGACGAGCCCGAGGACGGTCACCGCACGCAGGGCGAGGGTCCCGCGACGGACAGGCGGTGCGTCGCGACCCCTGCGCATCGAGGTGGATCCTTTGATGCGCTCGATCAGCTCATCGGCGAGCGGATCCACCGCGTAGACCGAGAGTAACGACGACTCCACCGAGCGCGCGGAGGTGGTCGCCGCCGGCGGGGCATGATGCGCACACCACGGGACGAGCCTGATCCGCCCCGCGACCGGCAGCCGCTGAACCGCGTGGGCTCGCCGGCCGCTGCCTTCGGCCAGACAGGCGGCACACACGAGACCCAGGCGAGCCGGGTACCCGACCTGCGCCCGGTAACCCCGGCCGTGCTCGATCACCCTCCCCCAGAGCGACACCTCTCCGACCACTCCTCCTGGGAGGGACCTGAGTCCTGCAAGCGCCTCGGGACTGACGGCGGCGTAGAC
>JALYLP010000012.1 GCA_030774195.1 Actinomycetota bacterium
GTCGTGTTCAGTCAGGCGAACTATCCGGTGGGCAAGGGCTACGCCGGACCGATCCACATCGTCTCCACGTGGTCGCACGATGACGGGAAGACCTGGCACACCACGCAGGTCGATACCGTCGGCCTCCAACCGCCGTGCGCCGACAACGAGGGGTGTCCGAACAATCACCTCGGCGGTCACGCCAACCTCGCAGCCGACGGTCACGGCAACATCGTGATCACCTACGACGGGGCGATCGTCCCGAAGGGACCGCAGTACATCTACGTGCGGCACTCCACGGACTACGGGAAGACCTGGAGCCAGCGAACGCGGCTCTCTCCAAGAGGCGACATCATCGCGACGACGCCGACCGTCGCCGGAACCGGCAAAGGAGACTTCCGCCTCTGGTACTACGACAACCGCAACGGAGGCCACGACTGGAACGTGTGGTTCCGCAGATCTCGGGACGGCGGCAAGCGGTGGAGTCCGGACGTCCGCCTCTCCGACGCGACCGGCGGTGTCGGGTACAAGGACGCCCAGGGCTTCGGCGCCGACTACGGCGACTACGGCGACATCGTGGTCACGAACAACGGAGAGACGTTCGCGGTCTGGGGTGAGGGCTATAGCTACTACGGGCCGGGAGGCACGTGGTACAACCGGACCATCCCGTCAACCGGCGCCGGATAGAGAGCCGCGCTGGACCCTCGCGGTTCAGCGCAGGATGAGGACGTCCCAGTCGAGGACTTCACGGAATCCCATCCGCCGATAGACCGGGAGGCCCTCGTCGGTCGCCTGGAGCCAGGCGAGGTCGACCCTCGGCCGCGCGGCGTCGATCGCTGCGGCGGTGACCGCCGTCCCGATGCCGCGGTGCCGGACATCCGGCAGCGTCGCGACGCCGAAGATGCCCAGCGACCCTTCCACCTCGTACGCGGCGCAGCATGCGGCAGGCTTGCCGTTGAGGCGCGCGAGGAAGAGCGCGACCCCCTCCGCGGCGAGTGTGGCTTGCGGGACGTACGCTCGGATCACCTCCGGCGCCATGTCGAAGACCGTCGACTGGATCGCCCAGAACTGTCGAAGCTCCCGGAGGTTCGAGACGCGGAGGAGCTGCACCCCAACGGGTGGAATCGCCGGCGCGATGGCGTCGACCTCGGCCGCCATCCCCGGACGGGACACGATGATCTCGAGGCCGAGATCGGCGGCGGCCCGCTCCACGTCGGGATAGCGTCCGCGTGGGAGATCGATCGAGAGCCGGTGGCCGTGCGCCGCGAAGACCGATGCCGCGCCGTCGAGCGCAGCAGCAGGCTGCTTGGGAGGACGCTCGACGAAGCAGGCGTTCAGCTGTGGGTCGGGGATGTTCGTCAGGGCGACCACGAGACCGTCGACGCGGTCGATCGAGCCGCCGTCCACGAGCTGTGCGATCGCTCGCCAGGCCCCCGGAACGCCCTGCGCCACGCGCGAAGCCACATCCCTCCCGGGCTCGTCCTTCGTCACGAACCGATCTCCCGCTCGATGTGCCAGCGATCCTCGGTGTCGCGACGGCGCACGTCCAGCCGTGTTCCGTCCTCCAGAACGAGCCGGAAGCGGACGAACCGTTCGCCGTCCCGCTCCTCCACCCAGGAGCGTTCCACGGTGACGCGCTCGCGGACGCCTCCCCATCGGATCTCGCGCGGGACCTCGTCGGCACGGCCACCCGCGTAGAACTCCAGCTCGATCTCGGGCGCGCGAGCGATCCAGCGGGGAAGCACCGGCGCCCATGCGATGAACAGGAGCCCGACCGCCGCGACCGACCAGGCATCGCCGATCGCGGGGAGCAGCGGAACGGCGATCAGCGCGGCCGCCACGCGGGAGAGGTTGTACGCGACGTCGTAGACGGCGAACACGCGGCCTCGATACGCGTCCGGAACCGCCTCCTGCACCATCGTGTCGACGGGAACCTTCTTCCAGGCGAACGTCAGCCCGACGACGAAGCTCGCGATCAACACGGTCACCGGCCCGATCGCGGTGGAGACCAGCACGAGCGCGAGGCCGCCGAGGACGAACGATCCGGCGACGATGCGCTCCTTGGAGAAGCGCGAATCCAGCGC
>JALYLP010000013.1 GCA_030774195.1 Actinomycetota bacterium
TCCCTATCTCAACCCACGACTTCCCCGAGTGCTTGGACGGCGTGTACATCGGTTCGCTCGACACGTTTCGCTGGTCACCACGGATCAGAGGGCACCACTCGCTCGAGTAATCTGTGCCGGTCGCTCGCCAGGGAGGAACGTGGACGCGGGTCTGCTCATCGACGGTCACCGCGCTACCGGTACGGGGCCGGCTCGGCGCCTCACCAACCCGGCCGACGGGAGCTTTGTTGCCGAGGTGGGCGATGCCTCGGCCGATCAGGTGAGCGAGGCGGTCGCCTCCGCGCGAGCGGCGATGGAGTCGTGGGGCGAGACGACGCCACGCGAACGCTCAGAGGTGCTGTTCCGGCTGGCCGAGTTGATCGAGCGACGTGCCGACGAGCTCGTCGCCCTCGAGGTGGCGGAGACGGGCAAACCCGTCACGGTCGCACGCGACGGGGAGCTTCCCTTCGCGCTGGACAACCTGCGCTTCTTCGCCGGCGCCGCTCGATCGCTCGCGGGAACGGGCGCCGCACGGCTCTCACCCGGCTACACATCCCTCCTTCTCCGGCGACCGGTGGGCGTCGTCGGAGCCATCGCGCCCTGGAACTTCCCGACGATCATGGCTCTGTGGAAGGCGGGTCCGGCTCTGGCCGCCGGCTGCACGGTGGTGCTGAAGCCCTCGCCCCAGACGCCCAGGACCGCGGCCCGTCTCGCGGAGCTCGGGCTCGAAGCCGGGCTGCCGCCGGGCGCGTGGAACGTCATCACCGGTGGTGCCGATGTGGGCATGGACCTCGTCGCCCACCCGGACGTGGCGATGGTCACCCTCACGGGCTCCACGGAGACGGGCCGCGCGGTCATGGCCGGCGCGGCTCCGACGCTGAAACGTCTCCACCTCGAGCTGGGCGGCAAGGCGCCGCTCCTCGTCTTCTCGGACGCGGACGTCGAACGGGCGGCTTCCGCCGCGGCGTTGGGTGGGACATACAACTCCGGGCAGGACTGCACCGCCGCGACGCGTGTCTACGTGGAGCGGACCCGGTTCGACGAGACCGTCGACGCATTGCACGTGGCGCTCACCTCGATCCAGATCGGCGACCCGCAGGACCCATCGACGGACATCGGTCCCTTGATCGGGACCGATCACCGCGAGCGGGTCCACGGCTTCGTGCGCCGCGCGGCCGACGCCGATGCTCGCATCGTGTGCGGAGGAAGGGTTCCCGACGGGCCCGGTGCCTATTATCCGCCCACGCTCGTGGTCGGTGCGGGCCAGCGCTCCGAAGTGGTCCAGAGCGAGGTGTTCGGGCCGGTGCTCGTCGCGCTCCCGTTCGACGATGAAGACGAAGCCGTGCGCCTGGCAAACGATGTCGAGTACGGGCTCGCATCGTCGATCTGGACGGGCGACATCGGCCGGGCCTTCCGCGTGATGCACCGGCTCGAGTTCGGGGTCACCTGGATCAACGATCATCTGCCGATCGCATCCGAGGCACCCCACGGCGGATTGAAGGGCTCCGGTTTCGGTACGGATCTCAGTCAGCAGGTCATCCTCGAGTACTCCGTCGGACGCCACGTGATGATCCGCCACGACGAGCCACCGGAACGGACGGGGTTCCGCCCGGCCTGAGGCTCAAGCGATTGAGCTGATCCGAACGACTTCCTGGCCGCGAGGGCGGGTCAATCGCAGCGCCACGACGACCAGCAGCAGCGTCACCGTGAGCACGGACGCGGCGATCGCGTTGATCTCGGGCGTCACGCCGAACCGGATCCTCGAGTAGACGCGGATGGGGAAGGTGACCGATGTCGGACCCGAGTTGAAGAACGCGAGCACGAATTCGTCGACGGAAAGCGTGAAGGCAACGAGCGCGCCGGCAAGCACCCCGGGCAGGATCACCGGCAGAGTGACCAAGAGGAACGTCGCCACGGGATTCGCCCCGAGGTCGGCGGCCGCCTCCTCGATGCGACGGTCGAAGTAGCTCATCCGGGTCCGCACGATCGCCGCGACGAAGATCATGTCGAACACGACGTGCGCGATGATGATCGTCTGCAGTCCGAGGGGGAAGTGCAGGAGGTTGAAGAACGACAGCAAGGCGATCGCCAGGACGATGTCCGGGATCACGGCGGGCACGAACAGCACCGCATCAAGCGCGCGACTCCGGACGGTCCGCTGGAGTCCGAGAGCGAGCAGGGTTCCCAAGACCGTGGCGATGAGCGTGACCGTTATGGCGACGACCAAGGTAT
>JALYLP010000014.1 GCA_030774195.1 Actinomycetota bacterium
TCGAGTGCCTTCGCAGCGACGCCCTCGCCCTCGTGGATCAGGCCGAGGAGGATGTGCTCGGTGCCGATGTAGTTGTGGTTGAGCATCCGCGCTTCTTCTTGCGCGAGAACCACGACGCGCCTGGCGCGATCCGTGAATCGCTCGAACATCTCACCCGTCCTCCGGGCCGAGGCCCGCTTCCTCTCCTCGCCGCTCGGGGATCGCGGGACCACGTCCTCCCCCCGAGGTACATCGGGCGCCGAGGTCGTGTCCCCAGCGCCCGTACAGACCGAGTATACCCGTGCCCCTACGAACCCTTGGAACCACCATCAGTCCCTATTACGTCATCTTTCCTTCGGTTCGTTTCGGCGTCGGGATTAGTGCCAGCGTCTCCGACGAACGCCAGAACGCGGGCTGCCCCGATGGAACCAGGAAGAAATCCCTCCGTCCGGGTGATGCGAAGCCCGTTCCCTGCCGGGAGACTTCAACTGCGCGGATCTGTGTGCCGAACACTCCCGAAGGAGGTTCCCGCGTGGACGTGGACCTCAAGGACGCTGACAAGGTGGGAACCATGCGCGTGCTCGTCGTCGACGACCATCAAGCCTTCCGGCACGCCTTGTCGTCCGCCTTGGAGATGGTCGACGACATCGAGGTCGCGGGACAGGCCGGCGGAGGACTCGCCGCGTGCCAGGAGGCCGAACAGCTGGACCCGGACGTCATCATCATGGACCTGTCGATGCCCGATCTCTCCGGTATCGATGCGATGAAGCGGATCCACGAGCGGCGTCCCGATCTTCCCGTCGTGATCCTGACGGCGCACGCGGACGACGGAACCGAGCGCGAGGCACGCGAAGCCGGAGCGAGCGGGTTCGTTGCCAAGGGCACCGGCCTGCGCGATCTGGTGATCGTGCTGCACGAAGCCGCCGAGCTCGACGCCACGTAGGCGGCGCTTACCCGCCTTTCTCCTGGCGAGCGATCCTGCAGAGACCCATCAGCAGCCCTTTCGTGAACGACGGGTTGTCGAGCAGCGGGGTGAAGTCCCAGCCCACGAGCGACACCGTCGTGAGGTCGGAGGTTGCGGTCACCGTGGCCGATCGCGGGCCGCCGTCGATCAGGCCGATCTCACCGAAGTAGCCACCGTGACGTAACTCCGCCACCCGGGTGCCGTCCTTCACGACCTCCGCCGTCCCGTCCACGACCAGGTGGAAGCCGACGCCACTCTGCCCTTGGGTAGCCACCGAGGTCCCTGCTGAGAAATGGACCTCCTTCATCCGGTCCGCGACCTGGGCCAGGTCGTGGTCGGCAAGGTCCGAGAACAGCGGTACGGAGCGCAGGAGCTCCACGATCTTCGTCTTGTCCATCGTTCACTCCCCGTGTGGGTCGAAGGATCAGCGTCGGCGGTCACGATGCACCGGAACGGGGCCCGTGCGCAAGTCACCCGCCCTCGGGGCGCTGGGACGGGAACATGATGAGGTCGCGCAGACTCGCCGCGTCGGTGAGGACCAGCAGCAAGCGGTCGACGCCCATGCCCATCCCGCCGGCCGGCGGCATCCCGTGCTCCAGTGCTCGGAGGAACTCCTCGTCCATGGGTTGAACCTCGTCACCGAAGACCGCCTTCATCTGTTGCTGCAACTCGAACTTGGCGCGTTGTTCGATCGGATCGGTCAACTCGGAGAACGCCGTGACGAGCTCCACCGCGCCCGCGACCAGGTCGAAATGCTCCGTGAGCGAGGGGTCGTCCCGGTGAGGACGCGCGAGCGGCGAGACCTCACGCGGGAAGTCGCAGACGAACGTCGGTCGCCAGATGGTCGGCTCGACCAGCTTCTCGAACAGCTCTTGAACCACCTTGCCCGGACCCCACGCCTCGTCCGCTTCGACGCCGTACCGTTCGGCGATCGCGGGGAGATCCGGGCGATCCAGCGTGACGTCCTCACCCGTCGCTTGCGAAACCGATCCGAGGACCGTCACCCGATCGAACGGCGGCGAGAGATCGAGCTCGCGTCCGCGGCTCGGGATGATCAGATCGTAGGGGTCGCGCCCCATCACGACGTTCACCGCGCGGCAGCTCTCGACGACGAGCGTCTCGGAGAGCTCCATCATCGTGTGGTAGTCGCCGTACGCCTGGTAGGCCTCGAGCATCGAGAACTCGGGGTTGTGTTCCCGATCGATGCCTTCGTTCCGGAAGTTCCTGCCGAGCTCGTAGACGCGCTCCAGCCCCCCGACGAGCATCCGCTTCAAGTAGAGCTCCAACGAGATCCGGAGCTTCAGATCGATGTCGAGGGCCCGGTGATGGGTCGTGAACGGGCGTGCGTTGGCGCCTCCGGCGACCGCCTGGAGGATCGGCCCCTCGAACTCGACGAACCCTCGATCGTCGAGCACGCGTCGCATCGTCTTGAGCGCCGCGGCACGAGCCAGGACGTATCGCCGCGGGATGTCGTCGGAGATCAGATGGAGGTAACGGCGTCGCTGTTGCAGGTCGGGGTCCTGCAGGCCGTGCCACTTCTCGGGGAGCGGCCGGAGCGCCTTCGTCAGCATCGCCCAGCGCTCCGCGAAGATGCTCAGCTCGCCAGCCCGCGTCGTGCCGACATACCCGTCGGCGCCGATGATGTCCCCGAGGTCGACCTCGTCGAGCTCGGCGAACCGGTCCTCGGGCATGCTCGCCTTCGCGAACACGAGCTGGAGATCGCCCTCGCGATCGCGGATCGTCAGGAACTTGATCTTGCCGAGGTCGCGCTTGAGGATCACGCGCCCGGCAACGACGAACCGCTCCGCGGTCGTCGTGTCG
>JALYLP010000015.1 GCA_030774195.1 Actinomycetota bacterium
CCGCTCTCTCCCGGCGAACGAGGCCTTCATCGACCAGCCGGGCGACGCGACGGGACATGCCCGACCGAGAGATGAGCGCCCGGTCCGCGAGCTCCGTCATGCGCAACTCACCGTTGGCCTCCGCCAGCTGAGCGAGCACGTCGAAGTCGGCGAGGGCTAGACCCGTCTCTCGTTCCAGGTCCGTGTCGAGTCGGCGGATGAGCGTGGCGTGGGCCCGCAGCAGCGAGCGCCAGGCCTCGAACCCACGGCGGCCCGGCGCCTCACCTTCCAGAAGTCGGTCGAAGAGTTCCGCCACATCGGTCTCAGGAAGTATTTGCATCTGCACCTACTTTGGTCGTAAAGTACTTGCAAAAGTAAGCATACAGGGCAAGCAGCCCCGGAAGGAAGGAGCAGCGCGTGTCTACCGAACTTCAGCTCGATCTGGATCCATCCATCAGGCGTGAGTTCGGAACCCTGGCGGCTGAAGCGCGGGTGACGCGGATAGCGGCGGCTCTCGAAGCGAACGGGTTTTCCGTGTTCCGGGCGGCAGACGCGGCCGAAGCGAAACGGGTCGTCCTTCGACTCATCCCCGATGGATCGCACGTCCACCACGGCGCCTCGCAGTCGCTCGAGGTTTCGGGGATCATCGATGCGGTCGAGAATGCCGGACGCTTCGACCCCGTGCGACCACGGATAGCGGATCTGGATCGGAAGACCGAGGCCGACGAGATCCGCCGCTTGTCGGCGGCACCTGACGTGATGCTCGGGAGTGTCCACGCGGTCACCGAAACCGGTTCGCTGCTAGCAGCCTCGATGGGCGGCAGTCAGCTCGGGCCGTACGTCAGCGGTGCAGGGCGAGTCATCCTCGTCGTGGGGACGCAGAAGATCGTGTCGGACCTCCAGGAAGGGCTCCGTCGGATCGACGAGTACGCCTTCCCGCTAGAGGATGCCCGCGCCCAGGCGGCGTACGGCATCCACAGCGCCGTGAACAAGGTGCTCATCATCGATCGCGAGATCGTCCCCGACCGCATCACCGTCGTGCTCGTCGACGAGGTCCTGGGGTTCTAGCGCAGCGACGGGTGCAACGTCATGGACATCCAGAGAGGACGGAGGAAGCAGATGACTACCGCGATCATCGGTGTTGGGAACATCGGCAAGGCGGTCGCGCGGGATCTCGTGGACGGCGGGGAACGGGTCGTTCTGGCCGCCCACGACGGATCGAACGCGACAGCGCTGGCGAACGAACTGGGCGAGCTGGCGAGCGCCGCCTCGGTCGAGAAGGCGGTCACCGACGCGGATGTCGTGGTGCTCGCCGTCTGGCTCGACACGCTCAAGGATCTGATCGCCCAGTATGCACACCTGCTCAGGGGCAAGGTCATCGTCGACCCCTCGAATCCGGTCGCGAAGGACGCCAACGGCGGGGTCGTTCGCACGCTTCCCGAAGGGCAGTCCTCTGGCTCTGTCGTCGCCCGGCTGCTGCCCGGCGAGACTCACTTCGTCAAGGCGTTCGGCACCCTCGGCGCCGGGTCACTGGCCTCGGAGGCCAACCGGACCCCGCGCGCGGTCCTCTTCTACGCGACCGATGACGACCAGGCTGCTTCCGCGGTCGAGCGGCTCATCTCGGCGGCCGGGTTCGACCCGGTGAAGGCGGGCGGAGTGGACGCCGCCGTGCGCATCGAGACGTCGCGCGACCTGCACCAGTTCGGAGGACTGAACGGGAAGGTGGTCGACACCAGCGAGGCGCGCACCGCTCTCGCGGCAGCCGCTTGACGGACCGAGATGTCTGGATCAGCGCTGGGTGTGGGGATCATCGGAGTCAGCCCCGTCCGGGGCTGGGCCGCCATCGCCCACATCCCAGCGCTGCGCGCATTGCCCAACTACGAGATCCGGGCACTCAGCGCGCACAGCGAGGAGTCTGCCCGCGCGGTAGGCGAAGCGTTCGGGGTCAGCGCGGTGTTCTCAGACCACGAGAAGCTGGTGACCCGGCCAGACATCGACGTGGTCGCCGTGACGGTCAGGGCCCCCCTCCATCGAGAGCTCGTCTCCGCCGCGCTTGCCGCCGGCAAGGCCGTCTACTGCGAGTGGCCACTCGGCCGCGATCTCGACGACGCGCGAGCGATGGCCGCGCTCGCCGCCGAGCAGGGAGTGCGAACCGTCGTCGGGTTGCAGGCGCGCCAGGCGCCGGCGATCGAGTTCGTCCAAGAGCTGCTCGGCGACGGATACGTCGGCGAGGTCCTGTCGACGACCATGGTCGGCCTGTCGGTGGCGGGCGACGTCGTGGGACAGCCCAATGCCTACACGCTCGACGGAACGAACGGCGCCAACGTGCTCACGATCGCCGTCGGTCACAGCCTGGACCTCCTCAACCACGTACTCGGCGAGTTCGCCGACCTGTCGGCCGTGTCGGATCTTCGCAGGCCGCTGATCACTATCGAAGAGACCGGGGAGCAGATCGTGAAAACGGCGGCCGACCAGATCGCGGTGATCGGCACCCTCACGTCCGGGGCGACCGCCAGCATCCATGTCCGTGAGGCCGTGGCCGGCGGTACGGGGTTCCTGTGGGAGATCAACGGGACCGACGGAACGCTTCGGATCACCGCCGACGAAGCACAGCCCCAGATCTTCCCCTTGACCGTGGCGGGAGCACGCGGGCGGAACGAGCCCGCCGAGCTTTCTGTCCCGGCCGCGCTTACACAGAGATGGCCCGAGCTGACCAGCCTGGATGGAGCGCCCGCCTTCAACGTCGGGCGCGCCTACGCGGCGTTCGCGGCAGACATGGACAGCGAGACGCACACCGTGCCGGACTTCGCCGACGCCGTCCGCCGCCACGAGCTCATCGCCGCCATCGAGAGGTCAGCGGCAGCCGGGGAACGCGTGAAGGTGTAGCCGAGGGCGGCGAGAGAGTCATCGATCCGCAACGCTACGCTGGATAAATGCCGAAAGCGGTGTGGACCGGGTCCCTGACGTTCGGGCTGGTGACGATCCCGGTCCGGCTCTATCCCGCGACCGAACCGAAGGATGTCCGGTTCCATCTGACGGACTCCCAGGGGCGGCGTGTCCGCTACCGGCGCTTCGTCGAAGGCGAGACGCCGGAGCACGACTGGGCACCGAGCGACGTACCGCCGCCCGACGCCGGATCGCCGTCGAGCGGAACGCCGCGCCAGCCCAACGATGTCGAAGAGGAGATCGCGTACGAAGACCTGATGCGGGGCGTCGAACGGGAGGACGGGTCGGTCGTTCTCCTCGGCGGCGACGAGATCCGATCGATCCAGCCCGAGCGGAGCCGAACGATCGACATCGAAGACTTCGTCGACCTCGGCGACATCGATCCGGTCTACTTCGAGAAGAGCTACGTCGTCGCTCCGCAGCACGGTGCCGAGAAGCCGTACGCCCTGCTGGTAAGCGCGATGGAGCGATCGGGGCGCGCAGGGATCGGGCGATTCGTGCTTCGGACGAAGCCGCATCTGGTCGCGATCCGCCCCGCGGACGGCACGCTGGCGCTCGAGACGCTGTTCTTCGGCGACGAGGTTCGAGACGCTCGTCGCCTGGTCGGCGACATCGGCGCCGTCCAGGTCTCCGAGCGCGAGCTCGAGCTGGCCGAGAAGCTCATCGCGACGCTGAAGACGACGTGGAACCCCGAGGCGTACGCCGACACGTATCGGGAGGAACTGCTGGAGCGGATCGCGCAGAAGGAGCCGGCGCAGATCCCCGAGGAACGATCGCCGACTCCATCCGGCTCCCAAGTCGAGGCGCTGATGAACGTGCTCAAGGCGAGCGTCGAGGAAGCGAAGAAGAAGCAGACCAAGCGCTCGACGCGGAAGCGGACCGCGTAGGCCGGGCCCGCGGCTCGCGACTACGGCATCAGACCGAAGATCGTGCTCGGGGCTCCTGAGCCGCGACGGTTACGCGGACCGCCGATCACGACCCACCCGCCGGTGGTCGGCATCGCATCGAGGTTCGTCAGGTTCTCGAGTGTGAAGCGGTGGCGGTGGAGCGTCAGCCATGTCTCGATGAAGTTCGGATCGTCTCCGGGGTCCGGTCCGAAGGTGTCGGTGCCCAGCGCACCGCGCGCGCCCAGGACCCCTCCATCGATCAGCCACTTCACCGCACGCTTCGAGAAGCCCGGCTGGCGGAACCGCCCGGCGCCACTGCCACAGTTGTAGTAGGTGGGGATGGTGCGGCCGATCTCCGGTCCCCAGAAGCGGTCGCACCCAGTCCACAGCAAGACCGCCGACTCCTTCGGCAACGGACCGTGGGTGTTCTCCCACGCCTTCAGGTCGGCCACCGTGACGTGGTAGTCGACGTTCTGTGCGACCTTGTCTCGCACGTCAACGACGACCGCCGGCAGCACGAAGTCTCCGGGGTCGAGCTGAGCCGCACAGAGCCCGTGCACGTGGAAGTGGCACGGCGCGCTGTAGTGCGTGCCGGTGTGCTCGCCCTCCTGCACGTACTGGAGATAGAAGCCGTCGTTCGGCACCGTGAAGGCGGTCGACAGGCGGAACGCGGGGTCGCCCGGGAACACCGGGACCCGCGCGGGGTTGTTCGGATGGCTCAGGAACACGACCCGTGAGAACGCGGGCGTCGAGATCTGCCGGCCGCCGGATCCGACGGC
>JALYLP010000016.1 GCA_030774195.1 Actinomycetota bacterium
GATCGGTGATGCCGAACAGCTCCCACTGACGCATGACGTACGGCCTCCTCGCACCATGGACCTAGGAGGTATCGGCATCCGGCGTGCCCCGCGAGTATCGGTCCTCCGGTCCGTTCTCCCGCCGAACGGTGCAGCCGAACGGGGTAGGCTCGCGGGCCGATGTCGACGACCCCGCAGGCTGACCGACCGGACGGGGACCTGGAACGCTCGGCGCCGTACCGGACGTTCGTCGCCGGCTCCCGCGCTCGGTTGGGGGACGAGGCTGAGGCGTGGCTCGACGGGCTTCCCGACCTCCTGCGAGACGTCGAGGCTCGCTGGGGCCTGGAGCTCGAGGAACCCGGTACGTCGGACGGGACGCGTTACCGTGTCGACGCGACCCGAGGCGGCGAACCTGCGGCTCTCGAGGTGACCTATCCGGACGGCTGGTGGCCCGAGACGACCCATGCGTTGCAAGCCTGGAGCGGCGAGGCGACCCTCCGACTGCTCGAGCACGATCCCCGTGGTGTCCGCCTCCTCGAGCGCCACGAGCCCGGCACCGCGCTCCAGGCCGAGCCCGACGAGCGGGCGTCCCTGCGAGAGGCGGCTGGCGTCTGCGATCGTCTGTGGATCCCGGATCCGGGCGGGATCACGCCGGTCGCCACGGAAGTTCGGGCGTGGGCATCTACCTTGGAGGCGCGCCACATCAGGGTCGGAAGGCCCTTCGAGCGCGAGCTCGTGCGCAGCGCGGTTGATCTATTCGGAACGCTCGGACCGACCCAAGGGGAGCGAGTCCTGCTGCACGGGGACCTCCACCTCCGCTCCCTGGTGCTCGCCAACGGCAGGCGCGTCGCGCTCGACCCGCAGTCGCTCGTCGGGGAACCGGCCTTCGATGCGGCGGCCCTCCTCCGGGATACCCCAGAAGAACTGATCGTGGACGTCGACGGCGGGCGGCAGCGGGTGCGCCTTCGGTTCGAGGTGTTGACGGAGCAGCTGCGGTGCAACCCGGGTCGGGTGCGGGGATGGGCCTTCGCGACCTCGATCGACCACGCGGTGTGGTGCTGCGAGCAGGGCGATCAAGCGCTCGGAGCAACAGTCGCGGAGGTGGCCCGCATGATCCGGGCGCTCGACGTCTGAGCTCGACCTGTGGCGCGGGCGGTAACACCGCGCGGGGTGCGGCACACTGTAGGGGCGATGGAGGAGCAAGATGGAACGGAGGTTCCCGTGTCAACCGAAACCGCGACCCTCGGCGCCGGCTGTTTCTGGGGCGTCGAGTGGGTCTATAACCGTGTCCCGGGCGTGCTCCAGGTGGTATCCGGCTACAGCGGAGGCACCGTGGAGAACCCGACCTACCGCCAGGTATGCACCGGGAGAACCGGCCACGCCGAGGTGATCCAGCTGGTCTTCGACCCCGACGTGGTCACGTACGACCAGCTCCTGGAGGTGTTCTGGGCGATGCACGACCCGACCCAGATGGATCGACAGGGGCCGGACGTCGGGACGCAGTACCGCAGCGTGATCTTCGCGCACTCGCCCGAGCAGCGGGCGGCGGCGGAGCGCTCCAAGACCGAGGCGCAGATGCGGTTCGACCGGCCGATCGCGACCGAGATCGCCGACTTCGTCGCGTTCTTCCCGGCCGAGGACTACCACCAGCACTACTACGAGCGGAGCGGGCACGAGCCTTACTGTCACGTGCTCCCCACCGGGCTCCTCGAGGAGCTCGGCTTGGTCGGTCAGCCGCGATAACCGACGACCTTGTGCGAGCTGTCGCACAAGGGTTGGCATCGGGACTCGCCGCAGCGACACAGGGAGACCCGGTCACGCGGCTGCTGCTCGCGATCCCCGTACGTGATCTCGACGCCTCCGGCGACCCGGACGGGCCCGTCCGGCTTCAGCGCGAGCGCCGGAGGCCCGGCGGGGTCCGGCACATCCCACCGGTAGGGCGCAGGCTCGGGTCCGGTGGCGAGCTCCTCGTCGAAGCACCCGTATGGCGCGCTGCGATCGCACAAGGGCATCCGCGGGGATCGGCCGCAACGGCAGATCGCGTACGTGCGCGAGGGCGTCGCGACCGGTTCGACCCGCCAGGCATCACCGGCGTGTTCGAGCCGCCCGAGGGGCAGACCGTCGACCACCATCGGACCGCCCGGGACGATCGTGATCCTCGGCTCGCGCATCCGGCGAACCGTAACAGGGCCACGTCGGCTCGCCGTCGGCGGACCGGCTAGGCTGCCGGCCATGCTCGCGTGCGGACGATGCGGACGGAGCAACGACGACGACGCTCGCTTCTGCCAAGCCTGTGGAGCGGCACTCGGGGCGGCGATCCCGCAACACGAGCGCAAGCTGATCTCGGTGCTGTTCGTCGACATCGTGGGATCGACCGCGCGAGCCGACCAGGAAGACCCGGAGGACATCCGGGATCGATTGGCGTTGTTCTACGACATGTTCCGCGTCCAGACCGAGCGGTTCGGCGGCACGGTCGAGAAGTTCATCGGCGACGCGGGGGTTGCCGTCTTCGGGGCGCCGCTCGCGCACGGCGACGACGCGGAGCGAGCCGTCCGGTGCGGGCTGGCGACCGTGGCGGCCGTCGCCGACCTGGACGGGGCGCGGCCGGGCCTCGATCTGCGGATCCGAGGGGCCGTCTGCACCGGCGAGGCCGTCGTATCGCTCGGGACCGAGCACGAGCGCGGCGAAGCGCTGGCGACGGGCGATGTCCTGAACACCGCCGCTCGTCTGCAGAGCGCAGCCGAGCCGGGCACGCTCCTCGTCGGCGAGGAAACCTACCGAGCCACGCGACGCGGCATCCGGTACACGCCCGTCGACCCCATCGTCGCGCGGGGCAAGAGCGAACCCGTGGCCGCCTGGATCGCGGTCGGCGAGGGCGGCGAGGAGCGCCGAGGGATCGGACCGTTCGTGGGCCGCGATCGTGAACTGGACATCCTCACCACGGTATGGGCGAGCGCGGTGAGCCACGACCGTCCGCAGCTCGTCACGGTCCTCGGACCGCCGGGGATCGGGAAGTCGCGGCTCCTGCAGGAGTTCCTCGAACGCGTCGAGGCGAACGGGGGCCGAGCGATCGCCGGCCGATCGCTCCCGTACGAGGAGCAGACCGGCTACCGGACCTCGGCCGAGCAGCTGAAACGGGCCGGCGGCATCCTCGAAACGGATCCACCCGAGGTGGCTCGCGCGAAGCTGATGAGCCTCCTGATGCAGCTGCTGACCGAGCGCGAGGCCGTGGAGATCGGCCGGTACCTCTCGCTGCTGCTGGGGCTCGGGCTCGATGAGCCGTCCGAGGATCGGACGCCGCTGTTCTTCGCCGTGCGTCGGTTCGTCGAGGGACTCGGCCTGCAGCGTCCCACCGTCCTGGTGTTCGAGGATCTCCACTGGGCCGAGACCAGCCAACTCGATCTCCTCGAATACCTCAGCACCCACGTGCGCGATGTGCCGGTCACCTTCGTCGCCCTCGCGAGGCCCGAGCTCCTCGACGCGCGGCCGACGTGGGGCGGCGGGCTCCGTGCGCAGACCACGGTCCCGTTGGAGCCCCTCGAGCCCCTGGACGCGGTCGCCGTCGCGACGAGCGCGCTCGGGACGGCCCCGGAGCGGGCGGCAACGATCCAACGGCTGGTCGAGGTCGCCGGCGGGAACCCGCTGTTCGTCGAGGAGCTCGCCGCGTCCGTCGCGGAAGGTGCCCATGATCCGGAGGCGCTGCCGAGCACGGTCCGCGAAGCGATCGCGTCGAGGATCGACATCCTGCCGGCTGCGGAACGGTCGGTCCTGCTCGATGCCTCCGTGATCGGGAAGACCTTCTGGCGCGGAGTGCTGAGCTCCATGACCGACCCCGAGACCCTCGATGACGCGCTCGACGCCTTGGAGGCGCGCGATCTGATCCGCCACGAGCCGGGGAGCCGGGTCGAGGGCGACCGCGAGTTCAGCTTCAAGCACGTCTTGATCCGTGAGGTCGCGTACGGGACCCTCCCCCGCGCCGTGCGACGGGAGCGACACGCCGCCGTCGCGACGTACCTCGAGCGAACCCTCGGCGACAACGTCCGCGACATCGCGTGGTTCCTCGCGCACCAATGGCGGGAGGCCGGCGAACACGGGCGAGCGGCCACGTACTTGGTCACCGCCGCGGAGCGCGCCAGGTCCTCGTTCGCGAAGGACGAGGCGCTCGCGCTGTACGACGAGGCGATCGAGCTGGCGGATGATCCGGCCGCCAGCGCTCGGTTCCGCCTCGACCGCGCGCTCAGCCTGATCGAGCTCGCGGACTTCGAGGCGGGGGCCGCCGACCTCGACGCGATGACCCCCGATCTGGACGGTCCGGACCTGATCGACGCGCTCCTCGGCCGGGCCCGCGCGAGCATCTGGCTCGAACAGGTCGACGAGGGGTTCGAGGCCGCCGACCGGGCCCGCGATCTGGCCGAAGCGGCGGGCGACCTCGAGCGGATCGCTCCCGCGATCGGCTACCTGACCGGCATGAACACATTGCGCGGCCAGATCGACGAGTCGATCGCCCGTGGGGAGGAGGCGCTCCGACGCTGGGTTCCCGGGACACGAGCCAGCGACTTCGCCACCGCGAACGAATTCCTCGCCGATGCCTATTACTGGACTGGCTCGTATGAGCGTGCCGAGGAGCTGGCTCGGCGTGCCACCGAGGTCGGCGGTCAGACGCACAACGTCGAGGCGCTCCTGCGAGGTGGTGGTTGGCGTGGCGTCTCGCTCGCCGCGATGGGACGCACGGAAGAGGCGCTCGAGGTCTTCGACCGGCTGATCGAGACGGCGGAGAAGATCGGTCGCCCTCGGTTCGCCGCGCCGTCGCTCAACTACGCGACCCTCGCGCTCCGAGATCTGTACCTGATCGACGACGCTCGACGAAGGAACGAGCACGCGCTCGAGCTCGTCCGTCGCGAGGGCCAATGGGGGATGCCGGGGATGCAGGCAGAGATCGACCTGATGGTCGCCGACCTGATGGAAGGCGAGTTCGGTCGAACCCAGCGGGATTGGCCACGGGTGTGGGGCGAGGCGATCAACGGTGCGACCTGGCGTCCGTGGCTGGGTGGGTGCCGGCTGGCCTTCGTCCGCACCGAGCTCGTTCGTCAGACCGAGAGCACCCAGGAAACCATGGCAGCGGCGACGGACGCGCTGGCCCGCGCGCAGCGAGCCCGGCGACCCAAGTACGAGGCGGCAGCGAGCGAGGCGCTCGGCACCACGCTCGTGAAGATGGGCGACGCCTCCGGAGGCATCGCC
>JALYLP010000017.1 GCA_030774195.1 Actinomycetota bacterium
GCCGCGCTCCGGGCGCGGCCCGATCCCTCCCTTCGCCTAGCTTATGCCCGCCTGGGTGCAGGCGCTCTGGAGCGCACCCGTGCAGACGTCCTTCGCGGTCGGTCCGACACCGGTCGTGTTGGAGTCCGCGATCACGTCCTTAACCTTGTCCGTGGTCACCCACACCGGGGTCGTGTAGACGGACTGGATGTCCGAGCCGATCTCCGTGTCCTTCGTCGTGGAGTTGACGAGCGTCGAAGGCGGAGTCTGACCGGCCCGCAGGTAGATCGCGAGCGCGGCGGCCGCCTGCGCCTCGGCGTAGAAGGGCTTGTAGACCGTCCCGCACTGATAGCCCTTCAGGATGTTCTGCAAGCCCGACGGCGAGGCGTCTTGGCCCGTCGTAGGGAACGTGTTCGGCGGGATGTTGTTCTTCTGCAGGACCGAGATCACAGCGTTCGCGTTGTCGTCATTGGGGGTGATCACGGCGTTGATGTTCGGGTGGGCCGTGTACTGCTGCTCGAAGTTGGTCTGCGTCACCGACGGAGTCCACGTGCCGGCCGGCTCGCCGACCTTCGTGTACGAACCGTCGGCGAAGTGCGGATCCAATACATCGTGGTATCCCTGCGCGAACAGCTTCGCGTTGTTGTCGGTGGGATCCCCGTTCATGATCAGGATATTGGGATCCGTCACTTTCCAGGCCGAGATGCAATCCACCTCGCCCTGCCCCATCAAGTTCCCTACCTGGACGTTGTTGAAGCTGACGTAATAGCGGTCGGCGGGGCCGCCGCTGACGAGACGGTCGTAGTCGATCACCTTGACACCCTGCGCTTCCGCCTTCGACTCGATCGCCGCGCCGCTCCCCGGGTCGAGCGGATCGATCAGCAGCACGGTGGCGCCGGCGTTGATGTCCGCGTCGGCCTGCGTCTGCATCGTCGACACGCTGCCTTGCGCGTTGTCGATCTTGAACTGGTCCGCGCTGAGGCCAGCCGTCTCGAACGCCTTCGTCAGGAACGGCAGGTCATACTGGACGTACCGCGTCGACGTCGTCGTGTCGGGCAACAGCACCCCGATCATGCCGGTCCCTTGCGCCGCGAGGTCCTTGAGCTGCGACATCACGGAGAAATCCGCGGTGAAGGAACCCGCATCGATCTGCGGCACGGTCGCGGACGACGTCCCGGCCGACGTGCTCGAGCTGGAGCTCGAGCTGCAGGCTGCGAGCACGGCCCCCAGCACCAGGACGGCCGCGGCCGTCGTCACCATCTTGGTCGGTGTTCTCATCGATGACTCCTTTCGATCTGATCTCCGCGCCGAGCGTCCGCTCGTCGGATCGTTCTCATGTCGACCATCTCCCCCCGAGGCCGGGGCCTCATCCCCGGCCGCCGATCCAGGACGGCCACTGATTCATACGGAACTCGATCGACTGGACGTTCCCGGTTCGACCGCTTGCCTGACCGCGGGCTGGATCCGGGCGACCGGGACCGGACCTCGCCTGGGCTTGAGCTCGAACGGATCGACCTGCCGGAACACCAGGCTTAGCGCACCGAGGACGGTGGCGCGATCGCCGAGCTCGCCCGCCACGACCTCGGCGGTCGCCGCCGCCATCGGGAGCGCGCAGCGTTCGAGCGAGGCGCGGATCGGATCCAGCAGGATGTCGCCGGCGGCGCTCAGCGAGCCCCCGATGATCACCCGGCGTGGGTTCAAGAGGTTGCAGAGGTTGGCGATCTGCACGCCGATCAACCGTCCCGCGTCACCGATCACGCGGCGACACCCCGAATCGCCGGCCGCCGCCAGCCGGAGCAGGTCGTGCACCGTCAGGTCCCCGTGGCTCCCCCGCAGGCTCTCCAGGAGCGCGGGGGTCCCGACGAAGCGTTCGAGGCAGCCGCGGTTGCCGCACCGGCACACGGGACCGTCCTCCGCGATCGTGGAATGGCCGATCTCGCCGGCCGTTCCGACGGCGCCGCGGTAGATCTGCCCGCCGAGGATCAGGGCCGCGCCGACACCCGTGTCGACCTTCACGTACGCGGCCTCGCTCGCGCCGCGGCCGGCGCCCCACATCAACTCGGCGAGAGCACCGAGGTTCGCGTCGTTGTCGATGTGGACGACGTGGCCGACGTGGCGCCGCATCTCGCGGGCCGCGTCCACGCCGACCCAGCTCGGCGAGATGCTCGAAGGGTTGGGCCGGCCGGTCGCGCGGTCCAGCGGGCCGGCCAAGCCCATCCCGACGCCGAGGATCTGCGACGGCTCCAACCCCGCCTCCGCTACGACCAGGTGCATCAGGTCGGCAGCGAGCGCCATCGCGGTGTCGGCGTCGTGGTCGATGCCGAGCGGTCGCTCGGCTTCGGCGAGCACGGTGTGGGACAGGTCGGCTACGACGACGCGGAGGCAATCGTGGTCGACGTCGATGCCGACGGCCGCGCCGCTGGAAGGATCGAGGGTCAGGAGGGCGCTCGGGCGTCCGAGCCGCCCGTCACGACCACCGCTCGGCGGTGGCACCTCGCGGATGAACCCCTCCTCCAAGAGCGCCGCGACCACCCCGGACACGGTCGCGCGGGAGATGCCCGACCGGCTGACGAGATCGGCTCGGGTCAACGCACCGTGGTCTTGCAGCAATGTGAGGAGACGCCGGCGGTTGCTGTCGCGGAGCAGTTTTCCCCCTTTGGATCCTCGCGAACAGTCCCACCGGCGCAGAGCATCTGTCAAGACAAGACCGAATCACCCCGCTGCGAGGCCGCATTCCGTCAGATACCGGCTGATCCTCGACGACTCACCTGGCCCACACGCCGACGGGCGTGTGTCGCACCGGCACATCGATCAGGATCAGCTCGGCCTCTTCATCCGCCGAGACGCGGATCTGGTCGGGGCCGAAGATCTTGGCCGCATCGCCTGTGCCGAGCTGATCCTCGTTCAACCGGGCGGCTCCCGCGATCAGGTAGAGGTAGCCGGCGCGGTCCTCGCCGAACGCATGCTCGACCTCGGAGCCCGGCTCGAGGGCGGCGACGTACGTCGACGCGTCCTGGTGGACCGCGACGACGTCCCCGCCCTCCGGCCCGATCACCTTCAACAGCCGGCCGAACCGATCCCCGCGCGTGAACTGACGCTGCTCGACGCTCGGCGGGAGCGAGGGCGTGTCCGGGAGGATCCAGAACTGCAGGAAGCGCATCGGCTCGGTCTTCGATCCGTTGCGTTCCGAATGCAGGGCGCCGGAGCCGAGCGTCATCCGTTGCACCCCGCCGGGCTGCAACGTGCCGTCCTGTCCCAGGGAATCGGCGTGCTCGAAGGTCCCCTCGACCACGTAGGTGAGCCCCTCGACATCCGCATGCGGATGCATCGGCCAGTCTGCGCCGGCGACAAGCCGGTCGTCGTTGAAGACCCGCAACGGACCGATGCCCATCTGTTCGGGATCGCGGTAGCGGTCGAACGAGAAGTGCCAACGCGCGGAGAACCACCCGCCCTCTTCCGCGTGGATCTCGGCGTCCCGACGGATCTGCAGCATCTCTTCCCCTCACTTCAGTCGCGCGGCGGCGGTCTTCAGCGACTCCGACAACGTCGGGTACGCGTGGATCGCGTCGCCCATCGTCGGTGCCGCGACGTGCGCCGCCATCATCGCGACGACCTCGTGGATCATGGCGCCCGCGCCGTCGGCGACGATGTGACCTCCCAAGAGCTCGCCGTCGGCCGCGTCGGCGACCAGCTTGACGACGCCGTACCGCGTCCCGTCGATCGTCGCTCTTTCGTTCTCGGCGATGGGCACCACGGACGTGCGGACGTCATAGCCTGCCACCCGCGCCTGCGCCTCGGTGAGCCCGACGCTCGCGACCTCCGGATCGCAGAACGTCACCCTGGGAACGACGCGGTAGTCGCGCGCACGCGGCCGGCCGAGGATGTCGTCGACGACGAGGCCGGCCTCGTACGCCCCCACGTGCGTGAACAGCAGCTCGCCCGTCGCGTCACCGGCGGCCCAGATGTCGGGCGACGTGGTGCGCAACGTCTCGCCGAGGACGGGCTTGCCTTCGTCGTCCAGGGCGACGCCGGCCGCGGCAAGGTCGTGGCCCTCCAGGGAGGGTGTGCGGCCGGCGGCGACCAGGAGCTCGTCGGCGCGCACGGCGTCGCCGTCTTCGATCTCCAGCCGCCATCCCTGAGGGTCGTGCGACGCACGCCGGATCGTCACGCCCGCGTGAAGCTCGATCCCCTCCCCCTCGAGGACCGGGACGAGCGCGGCGGCCGCAGCCTCGTCTTCGTTCGAGAGGATCCGCGGCGACGCCTCCAGGAGCGTCACGCGCGTGCCGAACCGAGCGTAGAGCTGGGCGAACTCGACCCCGATCGCGCCGGCTCCGATGATCGCGAGTGACGAGGGCACGGCCGTCGGCGTCCAGATCGCCTCGCGATTGGTCCAGAACGGTGCGCCTTCGAGACCGGGGATCGGCGGTGTCTGCGGCGTCGTTCCCGTGGCCAGCACGATCCGATCTGCGACGACCCTCGTCCCGTCGGCTATCTCGATCTCGTGCGGACCGACCAGATGCGCGGCATCCCTAACGACGGTGATCCCGAGGTCCTCGAACGGTTCCGCCTCTTCGCCCGACGAGGCGTCGATGACCGCGCGGACCCGGTCCATCACGGCGGCGAGATCGATCTCAACGGTCGGGATGTGCACGCCGAAGCGCTCGGCGTCGCGTGCGAGCGCCGCGATCTTCGCGCTCCGGAGCATGACCTTGGTGGGAACGCAGCCGTAGTTGTTGCACTCGCCGCCGAGGCGGTCGCGCTCCGCCATGCCGACGCGGAGGCCGCCCTCGCGACCGAGCCGGAACGCGACCTCGGAGCCGGTCGCGCCGCCTCCGATCACGAACACGTCGAACCGCTCCATACGACCAGTATCGCGAGAAGCCGGGAGTCGGGTGGCTCAGCCCGGCATCGTCGTGGGGATGCTCTGCGCGAACCGGAACACGTTATCGGGGTCGTAGTGACGTTTGACGTCGACCAGCCGTGGGAGGTTGTCGCCATAGTAGGCGTGGAGCCATCCGCGGAGCTCCGGGTCGATGTAGTTCACATACGCGGAGCCGCTCGCGGCAGGCCGGAAGGCTCGCCACAGGTTCGTCAGCCATCGCCGGTTCGCGCGGAGCGTCGCGTCGGTGATCGGACCGTGGAAGGTCACGAACTCCTGCGCGAGGAACCTGGCGCTGCGATGAGGGAAGGCCGTCGCATCCGGGGCGAGGTCCGCGATCTTCCCTCCCCACGCATCGAAGAGTACCCCGGCCGTCTGCGACGCCAGCGCAGCGGTCGATCCACGACCGTCGATCAGGTCGAGGGCTGCCCGCACGACGCCGGCACCGATCGACCGATCGAAGAAGTCGGACTTCGCGAGCGATCCTTCGCGCGCAAGCCGGCCGCCTTGTTCCGTGAGACGGCACTCGTCGATCGAGTAGCTGCTGCACCCGGCGAAATACCTGGCGGCGTCGAGTGGCGACATCGTCAGGGTCGACCTGTGGGGCGCGGTGCGCGATGCCGACGCCAGTTCGTCGAGATGCGACGCCAGCCCCGTCGGCGGACCCGACCACGCGCCGCTCACCGACACCGTCGGGCCGGTCCCCGGGATCCATCGGAGACGGCAGCTGGACCAGAGCGACGCCGGAGCAGCCGGTCCCCATGTCTGCCAGGCGCGGACGACGTCCTCGGCATCCGACCACGGCCACGACAGGGAGAACGCCGTGATCCTCGCGAGGGGGTATGAGGCGAACGTGAACGACGTGACGATGCCCAGGTTGCCGCCGCCCGCACCCCGGAGCGCCCAGAACAGGTCCGGCTCGTTCGACGCGTCGCACTTCAGGACCCGCCCGTCGGCGAGCACGACCCTCGTGGCCCGGAGCGAGTCGCAGGTCAGACCGAACCGGCGGCCGACGACCCCCTGACCGCCGCCGAGCGTCAACCCGCTGATCCCCACGGTCGCGCACGTTCCGACGGGGATCACCGCACCCACGGCCGCGAGGCCCGCCGCGACGTCGATCACCTTCGCGCCGGCGCCGATCGTCGCGGCTCCTGTTGAAGTTCCAATCCTCGCCAACTCCGAGACGTCGATCACGATCCCGTCGGAGAGCGAGTACCCGCCGTAGCTGTGTCCGCCACATCGCGCGGCGAAGGCGAGGTCATGATCGCGCGCGAACAGGATCGTCCGCGCGACGTCGCGCGACGTGGTCGCCATGACGACGGCGCGCGGACGCACGTCGTCGAACCGCGGGTCGTAGGCCAGGCGCGCCACCGGGTAGCCCGGGGTCCTCGGCCGGAT
>JALYLP010000018.1 GCA_030774195.1 Actinomycetota bacterium
GCGCCGGCGGCTGATCCTGCCGCACCAGCTCGACCCGGTAGATGTACTTCACGAAGTCCTCTTGGATCGACCCCGTGAGCTCGTCGAACATCATGAAGGCCTCACGCTGGTACTCCGTGAGCGGATCGCGCTGCGCGTAGGCGCGCAGGTGGATGCCCTCCTGGAGGTAGTCCATCTCGTACAGGTGCTCGCGCCATTTCGTGTCCGTGATGTTGAGCAGCACGACCCGCTCGAGCTCGCGCATGATCTCGGGCGTGATCGCCTCTTCCTTGGCCTCGTACGCGTCCTCGGCCTCCTGGACGAAGCGGGACTGCAGCTCCGTCACGTCGCGCACTTCTTCGATGTCCGCCGCCGTGCTCCGGACGGGGAAGAACTCTCCGAGCGCGACCAGCAGGGCCTCGCGGTCCCAGTCCTCCGCGTAGGTGTCGGGCGGGCACCGCGACACGACGACGTCGGCGATCACGTCCTCGACGAAGCCAAGCGCTTGTTCCTTCAGGTCGTGTCCTTCGAGGATCTTGCGTCGCTCCCCGTAGATCACCGTACGCTGGCCGTTCATCACCTCGTCGTACTTGAGGACGTTCTTGCGGCGCTCGTAGTTCAGCTCCTCGATCTGCTTCTGGGCGTTCTCGACGGCGCGACTCACCATCTTCGCCTCGATCGGTTCGCCCTCCGGCCATTTGAACCGGTTCATGATCGCCGCGACGCGATCGGAGGCGAACATGCGCATCAGGTCGTCCTCGAGCGAAAGGTAGAACAGCGACTCGCCCGGGTCGCCCTGGCGCCCCGACCGCCCACGCAGCTGGTTGTCGATGCGGCGGGATTCGTGGCGCTCGGTTCCTTGCACGTAGAGCCCGCCCAGTCCGACCACCTCGTCGTGCTCCGCGTCCGTCTGTGCCCGGAACTTGGTCAGGATCGGTTCGTATTCGGTCTCGTAGGCCGCCCGCTCGTCCTCGTCCATCTCGAACAGGAGATACCGGTCGTTGTCCCATTCCCGAGCCGCCATCTCCTGACGCGCGAGGTACTCCGCGTTTCCGCCCAGCAGGATGTCGACGCCGCGGCCGGCCATGTTCGTCGCGACCGTGACCGAGCCTTTGCGGCCCGCCTGGGCGACGATCACCGCTTCCTTCTCGTGGTTCTTGGCGTTCAGCACGTTGTGCTGGATCCCCCGGCGGTTCAACACGCCGGAGAGCCGCTCCGACTTCTCGATCGAGACCGTGCCGACCAGGATCGGCTGGCCACGCTCGTTCCGCTCGATGATGTCGTCGGCGACCGCGTCCCACTTCTCGTCCTCGGACTTGTAGATCAGATCCTGCTTGTCGTCCCGGATGTTCGGGGCGTTGGTCGGGATCTCGACGACGCCGATCTTGTAGGTCTCCTCGAACTCCGTGAGCTGGGTCTTCGCCGTTCCGGTCATGCCGGCGAGCTTGTCGTACATCTTGAAGTAGTTCTGGATCGTGATCGTGGCGAGGGTCTGGTTCTCCTCCTTGATCCGGACCCCTTCCTTCGCCTCGATGGCCTGATGCAGCCCCTCCGAGTATCGGCGACCTTCCAACACGCGACCGGTGAACTCGTCGACGATCTTGACCTCGCCGTTCTGGACCACGTAGGCCACGTCGCGCTTGTAGAGCTCCTTCGCGCGGAGCGCGTTGTGCAGGTGATGCACCAGCATCGTGTTGGAGCTGTCGTAGAGGTTCTCGATGTTGAGCAGCTCCTCGACCCTCGCGACGCCCTGCTCCGTGACGGCGACCTGGTACTTGGCCTCTTCGACCTCGTAGTCCTCATCGATCGAGAGCCGGGGCACGATCTTGGCGAAGGTCTGGTACCACTTGGCGGAGTCCGCGACCATCCCGCTGATGATCAGCGGTGTGCGTGCCTCGTCGATCAGGATCGAGTCGACCTCGTCCACGATCGCGTAGCGGTACCCCCGCTGGACGCACTCGTCCAACCGCATCGCCATGTTGTCGCGCAGGTAGTCGAACCCGAACTCGTTGTTCGTGCCGTACGTGATGTCGGCTTCGTATGCCGGGCGGCGCTGCTGCGGCGTCATGGAGGCCTGGATCAGCCCGACGTTCAGCCCCAGGAAACGGTAGATCCCGCCCATCCACTCGGAGTCACGCTTGGCCAGGTAATCGTTGACCGTCACGATGTGCACGCCCTTGCCCTCGAGGGCGTTCAGGTAGCCGGGGAGGGTCGACACGAGGGTCTTGCCCTCACCGGTCTTCATCTCGGCGATGTTGCCCTGGTGCAGCGCGGCCCCACCCATCAGTTGCACGTCGAAATGCCGTTGCCCGATCGTCCGCCGCGCGGCCTCTCGGACTGCTGCGAAGGCCTCGGGGAGGAGATCGTCGAGCGCCTCGCCGTTCGCCACGCGTTCCTTGAACGCGATCGTGTTGTCCCTGAGCTCGTCGTCGCTCAGGTCCTCGACCTCGGGCTCGTAGGTGTTCACGAGCTTCGCGAGGTCGGCGAGATTCTTCAGTTTGCGGCCTTCGCCGAGGTTGGCGATCTTGTCGAGTACCGGCACGGCGGATCCTTCGGTCTTCTGAGGGCGTCTTCCTATGGTACCGGCGGAGCCGTGGAGCAACGTCAGATGGGCTCTTGGAGGGCTCCGAGCCGCTCCACGAGCCGCGCGTTCTCCCGGTAGTCCACCGGACACGCGATCACGGACACGGTGTCGTCATCGAGCGCCTTCTGGAGCGTCGGCAGCAGCTCCCCCGCCTCCCGGATCGCGTAGCCGCGAGCTCCGAAGCTCTCCGCGTAGCGCACGAAGTCCGGGTTGTCGAACGAGACGGCGGCCCGCCTCCCGAAGTGGATGTCCTGTTTCCACCCGATCAGGCCGTACCCACCGTCCACCCACACGAGGATCACGATGGGAACCCGTTCGCGCACCGCGGTCTCGATCTCGGCAGCGCTCATCAGGAAGGCTCCGTCACCGACCGCCGCGAGCACCTTCCGGTCGGGGAACGCAAGCTTCGCGGCGAAGGCACCGGGGAGCGAGAACGCCATCGTCGCAAGCCCGTTCGAGATCAGACACGTGTTCGGCGCGTACGTCGGGTAGAGCCGCGCCATCCACATCTTGGCCGCGCCGGTGTCGCACAGCACGATGTCCTCACGACCCATCGCCTCGCGGATGTCGGCGACGATCCGGGCCGGTGAGACCGGGAAGGCGTCGTCCGCTGCTCCGCGCTCGAGCTCTTCCCGCACGAGGCTCTTGACCGGGGGGACCCCGCCACCGAGCGGGTGCAGGTCGCGCGCCGCGGCTATCTCGTCGAGGGTCTCACCGATCGACCCCTGGAGCCCGACCGCGAGCGTGTAGTTCGCGTCCACCTCGGCCACGGTCCGGTGCACGTGCACGATCTGCTTGTCGCGGGAAGGATTCCATCGCGAGGGGGCGTATTCGACCAGGTCGTATCCGACGGCGACGACGACGTCGGCCAGATCGAACCCGAAGTTCGCGTAGTCCTTGACCATGAATCCGATCGTCCCGAGCGCGTTCGGGTGGTCGTCCGGAAACACGCCCTTCCCGAGGAAGGTCGTGGCGACGGGCACCTCGAGCCGCTCGCTGAACCGCAGCAGCGACGCCATCGCCTGGTCACGCGCCACCCCGGCACCCGCGAGGACGACCGGATGCGTGGCTTGGGCGAGGACGTGGGCCGCCCGATGCACCTGGTCAACCGAGGGCGACGGATCGCGCGGAACGTTCACCGGCAGCGGCTCCCCCTCGGCGGGCTGCTCGGCGATGTCCTCTGGAAGGATCACGAATGTTGCGCCCGGGCGTTCGGTCTGCGCCTGTTTGAACGCCTTCCTGATCAACTCCGGGGCGCTCCCGGGAAGCGTCACCTGGTCACCCCATTTCGTCACCGGCCGGAACAAGGACACCAGATCCACCACCTGATGGGACTCCTTGTAGAGCCGGTCGAGCCCAGCCTGTGCCGTGAGAGCCACCAGGGGGTGCGAGTCGAGCTGGGCATTGGCGACGCCCAGCAGCAGGTTGATCGCGCCGGGTCCGAGCGTCGCCAGGCACACGCCGGCCTTCCCTGTCAGAGCCCCATAGGTGTCCGCCATGAAAGCGGCCCCCCGTTCGTCCCGAGTGGTTATGAAGCGGATGGACGAGGAAGCGATCGCATCGATCATATGGAGGTTCTCTTCGCCAGGAAGACCGAAGACATACTCGACGCCTTCGTTCTCGAGACACGAGACCAGGAGCTGCGCGACGGTTCGGTGCCGGTCGGTGCTCACGTCTCCAGCCTACGGATACAGACGGGCGGACGACCCTCGGCGGGCCGACGGCCGGGCGCCGGCCGAACCTCAGGTGATCTCGATCATCTTCTCGCGCACGGCGTAGACCACCGCTTCCATGCGCGAATGCAGGTGCAGCTTCTCGAGGATGTTGCGGATGTGGTTCTTGACCGTGTTCTCGGAGATGTAGAGCTTCTTCGCGATATCCCGGTTGTTCAGGCCTTGCGCGACGAGCTTGAGGACCTCCATCTCGCGCTCGGTCAACCGCGGCGCCGGCATCTGCGGTCGCTCCTCGGTCGCTTTCGATATCGCGGCGAACTCCGTGAGGAGCTTCGAAGCCATGGACGGCGAGATCCGCGACTGTCCGGCCCAGACACTCCTGATCGCGTCGGAGACCTCCTCGATCGGGATCTCCTTGAGCAGGTAGCCGCTGGCGCCGGCCTTGATCGCGTCGTAGAGATCGGCTTCCTCGTCGCTGATCGTCAGCATCAGGATCTTGACGTGAGGGAGCAGCTCCTTGATCTGGGCGGTCGCCTCGATCCCGGATCGCTTGGGCATCCGGACATCCATCAGGACGACGTCGGGCATCGTCTCCTGCGCCTTCTCGATCGCTTCCTGTCCGTCGGACGCCTCACCGACGAGCTCCAGGTCGGGTTCGTTCCCGAGGACCATCTCGAGACCCCTGCGGAACAGTGCATGGTCGTCGACCACCATCACCCGGAGCCGTTCGTCAGCGCCGCGATCCTTGGACACGCTTACTCCTCCTGCTCAGCCGACGGTTCGGCCTCGGGGTGGGTCAGCGCGGATTCTAGACCACGCTTCTGCCTCGGCGGACGCTTCTTGCCATGATGGTCGCGCAGCTGCCGCTCGAGCTTGTCCTTGACCCGGTCGATCGCCGTGGGAACGTCTTCGGCTTCGGCTTGCGCCCGGAAGGTCTTCCGCGGAATCCGCAGGGCCGCCTCGACCCGCTTGAGCCCATCGATCCGCGGATGGTGCTCGTTGATGAGCTCGACGTCGATCCGCGTCGCACGAGGCTCGAGGCGCTCCAGCGGAGCCAGCTTCCGCTCGGCCGTCGTGCGGATATCTTCGGTGATCCGCACGCCGCGGCCGGTGAAGCTCAGATCCATCCGCTCGGCACCCCTCGTCCGTCGGGTGGGCTCACGTCCGGCTGACCTGGTCTTTGTCCCCACACTCGCCTGCCGGAGCTTTCGCCCGATCGCCCGGACGTCCGCGGCGATCGAACTCCCGCCCTCTCCCGGTCACCCGGGGCAGGTCTTACATCTAAACCGCGCCATGCTCAGCGACCAACGGTCGCCTTACGTGGGTCGTTTCGCCCGCGGCTGGCATCGACTACCGGG
>JALYLP010000019.1 GCA_030774195.1 Actinomycetota bacterium
CCGCCCTCCGATCGATCTGAGCGCGTATGCCCGCTTCCACTAGCCGACCACGCCGTGGATGAAGTACCAGGCGAAGATCGCCGACACGAGGTACATCAGTGGGTGCACGTCCCGCGCCCTGCCGCGAAGGACCGCGATCACCGTGTAGGACAGGAACCCTGCGCCCACCCCGTTCGTGATCGAGTACGTGAACGGCATCAGCGCGATCGTGAGCAGGACCGGGATCCCGATCCCCGGATCGCCCCAGTCGATGTCCTTCACCAGCGTCATCATGTAGTACCCGACGATCACGAGGATCGGCGCCGTCGCCACTGCAGGGACGATGCCCGCGATGGGCGAGAAGAACATGCACAGAAGGAACAGGACGCCGACGACGACGGACGTCAGACCCGTGCGTCCTCCCTGGGAGACGCCGGACGCGCTTTCGATGTAGGTGGTGTTCGACGACGCGGATGCGGCGCCCCCGGCCACCGCGGCCAGCGAGTCCACCAGCAAGACGCGCTTGATGCCGGGGAGACGTCCTTCGGCGTCCAACATCTTCGCCTCGCCGGCGATCCCGATCACCGTGCCGATCGTGTCGAAGAAGTCCGAGAGCATCACAGATATCACGATCGCTGCCGCGGTCCAGAAGCCGAGCGAGCTGAAGAATCCGAAACTGAATTTCCCGACCAGCGAGAAGTTCGGCGATGCGGCCAGGTGCGAGAAGCCGGGCCATGCCGCGGATCCGTCGGTGAACACGCTGAGGTGCTTCACCTCGTTCACGATCGTCGCGACGATCGTCGTCGCCACGATCCCGATCAGCAGCGCGCCTTTGACGCGCCGGGCCACGAGAGCGCTCGTCAGGAGCAGACCGAAGACGAAGAGCGCGAGCGACCAGGAGCGGAAGTCGGCGACGATCGTGACGGGCGGAACGGGACCCGGCTGCGCCTGCACCACGACACCGGCATTGACGAGACCGATGAACGCGATGAAAAGCCCGATGCCGATGCCGATCGCGCGCTTCAGATCCATCGGGATCGCGTTGAGGATCAACTCCCTCAGACCCGTCAACACGAAGATCGTGATCAAGATGCCCTCGGCAACGATCACACCCATCGCCTGCGGCCAGGTGAGCCCGAGGGTGCCGACCAAGGAGAACGCGACGAACGCGTTGAGGCCGAGGCCCGCGGCGATCGCGAAGGGGTACTTCCCGTAGACCCCCATCGCGAGCGTCATCACTCCCGCGACGAGCGCGGTGACGGTGAGTACCTCCGGGAACGTAAGACTGACGCCCTGGCTGTCCTTGACGGCGCCTAGGATCGCTGGGTTGACGAACAGGATGTAGGCCATCGTCAGCCAGGTGGTGACCCCGGCGGCGATCTCGGTCCGAACGGTCGATCCCCGCTCCGTGATCCCGAAGTAGCCGTCGAGGCCGCTCCTGTCGTGCGCGTCGGGTACCCGCACCATGCGGCCTTGCTCCGTCTCCGCCATAGACCCCCCTCATGCTCAGGTCGGCCGCGGGCGCCGACGATAGACGGGGAAGGCGCTGCGAGCATAGGAACCCGGCGGGGCACGCGCAACAACGGCGAACCCCGGCCACCGTGTCGTGAGCTCGGTGTCCGTTACCCTTTGAACGATCGCCGGAGCGAACCCCCAGATCGAGAGGATCCGAGTGTCGCAGCACGACCAGGACCGCCGACAGACGAAGTCGGAACGCAAAGAGCAGGCGCGCCGTGAGCGCATCGAGCTCGAGCGCAGGATCGCGAGCAGGAAGCGTGGCCGGCGTCGTGCGCTCATCGTGGGCGTCGTGGTTGCCGCGGCCGTCGGGGGCATCCTGTTCGTGCTGTCGCAGGGCAACAGCACGAACGCCGCGGACGGCAGCGCCAGCCCGTCGGTGACCGTCAAGCTTCCCGACCCGAACAGCCTTCCCGGCATACTCCGGACCGCTCCACCGTGGCCAGACAACGTCGCCCAGGCGAACGAGCGGCTCGCGAAACTCGGCCTGCCGCAGCTCGGCGCTGTGCTGCATCACCACGCGAACCTCTTGATCTACGTCGACGGGCAACAGTTCCCGGTGGCGGCCGGCATCGGGTACAACCCGAACGCCAACGTGTTCTCACCGCTGCACACCCACGACACGACCGGCGTGATCCACATCGAGTCCGCGGATCCGACCTTCCAGCCGGTTCTGGGGCAGCTCTTCGACGTATGGGGCGTCTACCTCACGAAGGACTGCCTCGGCGACAAGTGCGCCGCGGGACATTCGACCCTCAGCGCGTACGTCAACGGCGTCGAGTGGACGGGCGATCCGGCGCAGATCCCGCTCAACGATCAGTTGGTGATCGTCCTCGCGTTCGGCTCGGCGGACCAGGTCCCGAACCCCGTTCCAGCCAGTTACGTACCCCCCGCGTGATGGCAACGAAGAAGAAGCGGTCGCG
>JALYLP010000020.1 GCA_030774195.1 Actinomycetota bacterium
GGAAGGTCTCGCGCTACGAGCGCCCGGACGCTTGGGTGCGGCGAGTGGCGATCCGCCTCGCGGTGCGCCATCAGAAGCGCGAACGGGTGCGGGCCGTTCTCGAGCGAGAGGCCGTCCAGACCAGCCCACCGGAGGTGCGGGACGTCGACCTCGCGCGAGCCGTCGGCCGGCTCCCGATGATGCAGCGGGCGACCGTCGTGCTGTTCTACTTCGAGGACCGGCCCATCGCGGAGATCGCCCACATCCTCGAGATCTCGGATGGCAGTGTGAAGGTCCATCTGCATCGGGCCAGGGAACGTCTGGCGGAGCTCCTGGGCGAGGAGGTGGACCAGGATGCCCGTTGAACGTCGTCTGCGCGAAGGGATGCAAAGGAATGCCGACAGCCTCAACCCCGACGTCGACCGGCTCCTCGCCGAGGTGGTTCGCAAGACTAGACGTCGGGTGATGCTCCGGCGGGCCGCGATCGTCCTCACGGCCGCCACCGCGCTGTTCCTTGCGCTCGCCGTCGGCCCCCGGGCCCTCGACGCGCTGCGGAACGCACGCGAACAAGTACCTGCGACCAAGCCGCCGCCAACCGCCTCCGGCTTCCAGGCACTGACGGGATCGTTCACGAGGCGGTTGACGGCGAGCTCGCCGGCGGTCCGAGCGAATCAGATGGCCGGCGAGTGGACGATCGATCTTCACGCCGACGGCACGATGAGAGTAACGGCGCCGCCGGCATTCACCGGTGTCCTCTCGGTCGTCCAGTTCCAGGTCACGGAGAATCGGTTTCGCACCAACCTGTTCAACCAGGATGTGTGCACGAATCTCGCGCTCGGGACCTACCGATGGTCGCGCTCTGGCCGCACGCTCACATTCACGGTCGTCGATGATCCCTGCGAGGCTCGCGTAGCGCTCCTCTCCTCTCACGAGTGGACGAGCACCTCGTGAGAGGTCGTCAACCGGGGGACCGGCCCACGTCTGTCATAGGGCGATGAACGCGAGAGGTCGTACCGATCGAGGGCGCGCCGCGCTTGTCTGCGTCGTATCCCTCGTGCTCGCCTCGTGCACCGGGGGCGGGTCCGCGAAGGCAGGGTTCCACCCAGCGCTTCAGTGGGGCACGTGTCCGAGCGACGTCGAGATCCAGTACATCTCGCGACATCAGTGCGGTTGGCTGACGGTCCTTCAGGATCGGTCCGAGCCCCAAGGGAAAACGATCCGTCTGTTCGTCGTCAAGACCTGGCCCGTGGACATCGCTCCGCCGCCATACTTCGGATCGGGATTCGGTGACAACCTGGGCGACGCGGTGGGGTACGGATCGGTTGCAGCGGGTGCTACCCGATTGGGTCGTATCGGCTACACGCTGGAGCTGCGCGGAACCGGGCACTCAGAACCATCACTCGCCTGTCCGGAAATCGACGCTCTCAGCGAACGCGCGGCCTCGAGCCTCACGGGCGACGCCTCCCTGATGAATGATTTCCTTGCAGGCGTCAAAGCATGCCGGGATCGCCTGACAGCGCAGGGCGTCGATCCGTCAGACTACGACATCGGGGCCGCAGCTCAGGACATGGAGGACTTCCGCGTCGCGCTCGGCATCGACCAGTGGTGGAACCTGGGGACCCAAGGCACCAGCTCGCGCTACCTGTTCGAGTACCTGCGCGAGTTCCCCGATCGCGTGCGGGCCGCGTTCCTCGACTCACCACAGTTCCCCCAGATCGAAGAGGTCACCGAAGGGGTCGATGGAACCCGCTATGCCCTGAACCAGCTGTTCGAGGCGTGCCGCACCGATACGGGGTGTGCGAAGGACTTCCCCGATCTTGAGGCTTCGTGGTCGGAGGCGATGGCGCGCCTCGACCGCCAGCCCCTGCGGGGGTCGGCACAGGGCCTCTCGGGCGGAAAGGTCGACGTCGTGGTCGACGCTGGCAAGTTCCTCCGCGCCGCGCGATTCGCGCTCGGCGGCGACGGGCCGGAGAACCTCTCGTCCCTCCCCGCGATGATCGTCGCTGCCGCCGACGGACGACTGAGTCCCAGGCTCGCGACGATCGAGGCGAGCGATCCGCCTTTCTGCGCCGGATACCGGCCGCTGTGCAGTGGCCAGGGTTTCAGCCTTGGCGCGTACCTATCCGTGTTCTGCAGCGATGAGGCCCCGTTCGTGGATCAAACTGCCCTCGAGGCGGCGGCCGGCGACGACCCAGCCTTCCAGGCTGTCTTCGCTCGCGACCCCTACCTGGCGGCCTGCGCGGTATGGGACGTGCCCGCGTCCGACCCCACTGTGCACCAGCCCGTGTACACGGACGTGCCACTGCTGCTGCTCTTGGGGCAGTTCGACTCGTTCAGCCCGCTGTCGATCGCGAGGGAAGGGGCGAAGACCTTCGACAACGTTGAAGTCCTGGAGATTCCCGGCCAGACCCACAACGCCCTTGGCTTCAATGACTGCCCGATCGCGATCCGCAACGACTGGATACGCGAACCGACCTCGCCGCCCGACATCACTTGCCTGAAGGGGATGCCTTCGGTTCCCTTCGCAACAGGAGGGATGAGCTCATGAGGGCAACCCTAGGGATCCTGGCCGCCGCTCTGCTGGTCGCGACGGGGGCCGCCTGCAGCTCGGATAGCCCGGGTGTCGTCCACGATGAAGCCACCTCCGCAGCGGCCTCGACTCCGGCCGGCGCGCCAACCGATCCGCTCGAGGGGACGTGGGAAACTTCGCCGCTCTCTCCGGAAGACTTCGTGGGCGCGTTCGAGGCGGCGGGGGGCTCTGAACGAGAAGGGAAGGCGTTCTTCGCGCAGCTCGGCGGCGGCGCCACCACGTCCGCGGTGATCACGATCAAGCTCCAGGCGGGGTCGTTCACCGAGTTCGATGCCGGCGACGACGGCGTGGCCAGCCAGGGCTACGAGGCCACCTACGAGTTGCTCGGGGATGGTTCCCTGCGGCTGACGGACACGGGGGCGACGGGCTGCGTCGGGAAGTTCACGTACCGCGTACAAGGAGATCGGCTCACGCTGCAGGTCGTGAAGTACGTGAAACAGTGCAGGGTCGACGCAACCTACAACACGACGCTCTTCGCGAGCTTCCCGTTCACGAGGGTGAGCTGAGGATGCGCAAACAGATGTCCCGTCTACGTCGCCGGCGCCCTCCTCGCGAGCCGGAACCGGGCGCACGGAGCTTCGCCTCAACACGTCCAGCCCGCTCCGCATCCGCGTACCCATGCTCCCGAGACCGGGTGCGTCTGTTGAAGAACACGCAGCTCCGGACGAGTGGCGAGGGGGAACGGACATGAACGGTTCCACGAACAGGCCCCATCGGGGCCTACGGTTCGCGGTGATGGCCGCGGTCATGCTCACGGCGGTCGCGTTGCTCGGCGTGTCGCCGGCAGGTGCGACCGCGCCGGGCACGAACGGTCGCATCGCGTTCCGCGTGTACTTCAACAATGCGCACACTCGTGGCGCGATCTTCACGATCCGGGCGGACGGAACAGGTCTGATCCAGGTGACGCACCGGGGCAAGGTCCTCCTCGACAC
>JALYLP010000021.1 GCA_030774195.1 Actinomycetota bacterium
ACCCGGCAGGGGGCGCGTGCCTCGCCGCCGTGACCGCGGTTCTGGTGTTCTCGCCCCTCGTCTCGGAGCAATACGCGGCTTGGCTCCTCCCCTGGGCCGCGGTGGCCTTCTCCGGTGACCGCGATGAGCGGAGGGTTGCCACGATCGCCGCTGTCGCGATCGTGCTCACGGGGCTCCTCGGACTCTTCTATCTGGCGCCGTTCGGTTGGGCACCGCTCGCCCAGCGATGGACGATCCTGGCGCGTAACGTCGCGCTCGTCCTGCTGCTGATCGTCTGGTACCGGGCGGCGGCGGCGCCTGCGTCACGGCCCGCGCGGCGGCCCGCGGTCCCCGTGGAGTTCCCGTCTGGTGGAGGTGAGGGGATTTGAACCCCTGACCCCTGCCGTGCGAAGGCAGTGCTCTACCGGGCTGAGCTACACCCCCGTTGGGCCAAGCGTAGCAGAGGGGTCTGAGGCAACCGTCACGACGCGTCGCCCTCGACGAGTCGCGCATGACGCTCCAACGCGTCGTGCAGATCCCGTTGGACGAACGCGATCGACAGGTCGCCTCGCGTCTTCTCGATCAGGCTCCGGCCGACGTCGGTCGAGCGCCGGAGGTTCATCGTGATCGCGTCGGGATAGTCCATCGTCACGAGCAGGCCGTACATGTCCTCGAGCGTTGCGAGCACGCGCTCGGCCTTCTCCACGTCGCCGATCCGAAGCAGGTCGAGGATGTGCCGCCGACCCTCGCCGATCGTCTCGGCCATCCCGTTCAGGTATGGGGCGTCGCCCACGCCGAGCGCGTCCGGCGCGGGAAGCTCCTCGCCGGACACCAGCGCGTAGGTGAGGTTCGCCTCCGCGTACTCCTTCTCCGCATCCAGCAGGTACCCGGCGAAGCGCACGTCCGGATGGGCCGTGACCCCGTCCGTCCCTTCGTCGAGCGCCGCCCGCGAGTCCTCGATCAGCGAGCGAGCCGTTCCGAACTCGCCGCGGTGCACGGCGCGGATCGCGTTCGCAGATGCGCGGATCGAGCGTCGGGCTGCCGGCAAGGCCCGCTCGCGAGCGGTGGTCTTCGCGTCGAACCGCTCGTGGAGCGCGTCCGAAAGTTGGTCGGGATCCACGCCCGTCAGACGCCAGCCGAGGCCGTGCGGACGACGACGTGGACGGGCTCGTCGTCGCCGAAGATGTCCAGATCGTGGAACGCCGGTCGCGACGGAGCGGCGGGGTTGCGGTCCTCGTTCGACCGAACGCCGACGGGACGCATGGACTCCTCGTTCGTCTTCGCGGGGACGCGGCGGCGCCGGTGGGTGGCGCGCCCCTTGAGCGAGAGCAGCACCCACACGTACAGGAACAGGAAGGCTCCGAGTCCAGCTGCAACGAACCACATCGCCCGTAGCGGGGGCGCCACCCCGATCAGGGACGTCAGGACGATCGAATCCAGCAGGACGACGAAGACCTTCCGCCGGCGTTCGCGGGCACGGGCGCGGCGACGATCGTCGGGGCCGAGGAACCGAACCCCCTTGCGCGGGGTCACGATCCAACGTCCGGTCGTCCCGTGTACCTCAGCGATCGCCAAGAGCTCCATCCTCTGTTCGAAATCGACCACCGACCGGGCCTCGGACCGTTTCCGGCCCCGAGGCACCAAGAAGGCGCCCCACATGATGCCTAACGCGGCGAGGAGCATCCACTCCACGTCCCAGCCTCCTGCCTGTCAGCCCCCGGTCGTGACACAACATCTGGGCTGGGTCCGGACCGTAGCACCACATCTAGTGCTCGGAAAGCACATCGTTGTGATTCGTCCGTCGCGGGTTCGTGCGTCGTTCGGCCGGGGGTCACCCGGCCGCGTGGAAGTCGCCGGACTTCCCGCCGGACTTCGCGAGCAACCTGACGCCTTCGATCCGGGCGGAGCGATCGAACGCTTTCGCCGTGTCGTACAACGACAGTGCAGCGACGGAGGCCGCCGTGAGCGCCTCCATCTCGACCCCGGTGCGATCGAAGGCTCGCACGGTCGTCACCACGTGGATACGGCCTTCGGCGACGTTCGGCTCAACGGCGACGTCGGCGCCGGTGACGCGGACCGGGTGGCAGTGCGGCAGGAGATCGGGTGTCTTCTTGACGCCGATCAGCCCCGCGACCTTCGCGGTCTCGATCGGCGTGCCCTTCTTCGTCCCGGCGACCAGGGCGCCGACGGTCTCGGACGTGGTCACGAGCCATGCCTCGGCGGTCGCCTCACGAGCGGTCTCGGGTTTCGCGCCGACCTCCACGATCCGCGTGGTGCCGTCGCTCCTGGATCGATCGTCCACCATCAGTCTTCCGACGCGCGGAACAGCCGAACCCGGATGCGCTCGCCGGGCCTCGCCCGCTCGACCCCGGGCGCCAGGAGGGCGAGACCGTTCGCCCGAGCGACCGTCGCGATCAGGTTGGAGCCCCGGCCCCCGGTCGGAACGGCCGTCCAGCCATCGGGCCCCCTCGCCACCGCGACCCGCGCGAGCACGCTCTTGTCCCTCGGCCCGCTGATCTCGCCGGTGAGGGTCGCCGTGATCTCGGGCCGCTCGAGCTGCGCCCTGCCCATCATCTTGAGGATGGCCGGACGCACGAACATCTCGAAGCTCACGAAGACGCTGACCGGGTTCCCCGGCAGACCGAAGAACGGCTTGCCCTCGATGAACCCGAATCCCTGCGGCATGCCCGGCTGCATCGCGACGCGGTAGAAGTCGATGTCCCCGCGCCGGAAGAAGGCCGCCTTCA
>JALYLP010000022.1 GCA_030774195.1 Actinomycetota bacterium
TTGTGGTACTCGGGGCCGATCGCACGGAACTGGCGGTTGGGCGGCAGGTACCCGTTGACCCACGCGATCAGCTTGCCGCGCATCCGGTCCCGCCACGGCGGGGTGTCGAAGGACTGGAGCTGGATCAACAGCTCGTTCACCATGCTTCCCTCGCCGGAGCCGAGGAACGCGGATGTCGTGCGCGCCGGGTCGCTCGGCGCGACCGTGGCGGAGGACACACCGCCGCGCGACATCGCCACCGCATCGATCTCCTCGATGAAGCCGATCGCGCCCCCTTCCTTGCGCGCCGCCTTCCGGAGCTTCTTGAAGAATGCGCGGATCCGCCAGGCCGTCATCCCCTGCCACATGGAGACGAACGACGGCGCAGGGATGAACATGAACGGCACACCCGCCTGCTTGGCCATCGCCTTGGCCAGGAAGGTCTTGCCGGTTCCGGGTGGCCCCTCGAACAGGATGCCGCGGCGCGGCGTCCCGCCGAGCTCGTCGCGGAAGGTCGCGTAGCCGAGGAAGACGTCGAGGGTCCTGATCACCTCGTCGACCTGCGTATCCAGACCTTTGATCTCGGTGAGTCCGATCTCCACCTGCTCTGGGTAGACGGTGAGGTGCGGTGAGCGGCCGAACATGAAGGGCATCAGCGCCATGAAGGCGATCGCGACGAAGATGCCGATCACCGGCAGGAAGTAGATGAACTCGGGCCCGAAGGACGGCAACCCGATCCGGTGCCCCGTCGTGTACCAGTCGTAGAGGAACGCATCGAGCAGGAACACCACCGTGATGGCGCGGAGCACTTTCTTGAGACGGCTGCGCTCACGATGCCGGAACACGTCGGCGGTCCCCTGCTGCAAGAGCAGGGACCCTGCGAGGAGTGCGGCGGGGCTGGCTGGCGTCCTGTCGTTCACGAGCGCGTGCTCCTCGTCGTCGTGGGAAGTCCCGGTCGATCCACCGTACATCGGATGGCCTCACCCGGCTATCGGACCTTCGGCTCGCATGGGGGACCGGATGTCCAGACGTCCGGACCCCCCTCGTCCGCAGCGGCGAGGCAAGACGGATAGGGTCTCGTCCCGATGGTTCGGCGCTGGAGATCGTGATGGAGGAAGCGTGACGATCCATCTGGTGGACATCGATCACATCGGTATCGCGGTCGACGATCTAGAGGAGTCCGTCGAGCGCTACCGCACGATGCTGGGGGTCGAGCCCGTGCTCCGGGAACGGGTCGAGGATCAAGGGGTCGATGAGGTGCTGTTCGCGGTCGGATCCTCGTTCATCCAGCTGATCGGGGCGGTCGGGCCCGACTCGCCGGTGGGACGGTCGCTGGCGACGCGTGGACCGGGGCTCCACCACGTGGCGTATCGGGTCCGTGACGTCGCCGCCGCCCTCGAGGACCTGAGCACGCAGGGCGCGCGGCTGGTGGATCGCGTGCCCAGGAAGGGGTCGAGGAACACCCTGATCGCGTTCGTCCATCCCAGGTCGATGGGCGGCGTCCTCGTCGAGCTCGTCCAGACGCGCTGAGCGGGACCTGCGGCGTGCCGACCCTCAGCGAAGCGTCGTGAGCCCCGTCTGCGGCGCGTTCACGAGGCAGCTGACGTTCCCCTCCGGGAGCCCACCTTCCTCCATCAGGTGGTGGACGTTGGGGATCTGCTCATAGGGGTATGCCGCGCCGAGCGTCGTCTGGACCATCCCGTCGCGCACGAGGTCGTTGAACGCGGCCGCCTGTTCGGTGTTCATCAGGTGGGAGCCCTGGTACCGCTTCTGCAGGTACCAGAGGTAGCGAACGTCGATCAGGGTGTCGTAGCCCGAGGTTCCTGCGCAGATCACGATCATCCCGCCCCGGTCGCACACGAAGTTCGACGTGGGGATCGTGTCTTCTCCGGGATGCTCGAAGACGATCCGAGGATTGGTCTTGTCCCCCGCCGCATCCCAGATCGCTTTCCCGAACGCCTTCGCACCAGCCAGCCAGTCCGTCCAATCGGGGGCATCCCACCTGGGGGGCACGCCCCAATGGCTGAAGTCCTTCCGGTTGATGGAACCGACCGCGCCGAGCGACCGGCAGAACTCCGCTTTCTCCGGGGAACCGACGACCGCGACCGCGCGTCCTCCCGCGTGGGCGACCAGCTGGATCGCCAGGGATCCCAATCCGCCCGCTCCCCCCCAGACGAGGACGAGATCGCCCGGTTGCACCGTGTGGGGCGGCCATCCGAAGAGCATGCGGTAAGCGGTGCCGCCCGTGAGCGTGGGAGCCGCCGCCTCCTCCCACGTCAGCTGGGCCGCCTTCGGCAGGCACTGGTGCTCTTGGACCTTCGTGAACTGGGCCATGGATCCCCAGCAGGTGTCGTAGCCCCACACGCGGAAGCTGGAAGCGAGCCCGGGATCCTTGCCCGACACCACCCATGGGTCGTCGAGGTTCCACTGGCCGGGATGGACGACGACCTCGTCGCCCACCGCGACACCGCGAACGTCCGAGCCCACGGCATAGACGACCCCGCTCGCATCCGAGCCGACGATGTGGAACTCCGTGGGCTCACCCCATCGCGCCTGGCCTTTCGTGACATCGATCGGGACACCTCGGGCGGCCCAGACGTTGTTGAAGTTGACCCCCGCGGCCATCGTGGCGACCAGGACGTCGTTCGACCCGAGCTCGGGGACGTCGATCACCTCATCCCGGATGGCGTCGCTCGGATCGCCGAACCGATCCGGACGGACGAGCATCCCGTGCATACGAGGCGGTACCTCGCCGAGCGGCGGGAGTTCACCGATGTCGTAGACGTCCTTCACCATGGAACGAACCCTTCGCTCAGGCCAATGCCCGCGGGTTGCGGAACCCTAGCGACGGCCGGCTGACCCGACAACGGACGACTCCGGCGCCGACGACCGGGCATCGGGGTCGGCCGCGGGGCAGACCTGCACGCGCGGGCACCAGCCGCACCACGGGCCCGGCGTGAGCGCGGGTTCCCGCCCGTTGTGGAGCGCCGCCGCGGACCGAGCAGCCTCCACGACGCGGTCGGCCGCGTGGAACAACGTGCCTTCGTCGACGTCTTCGGCCTGCCAGGTCCCGCCCTCGAGGAAGAACGACGCGACCCGGAACGGCGGAACGCCGAAACGCAGCGCAAGGACGAGCGCGTAAAGCCGGTTGTCCTCGGCATATTGCGGATACGCGTTGCCCGTCTTCAGGTCGATCGCGATCCGCGTCGCGCGCATGGGCTCCAGCCGGTCCGGCGCCCCGAGGAGGAGATCCAGCTTGCCCGAGACCACGAGCGCTCCCCCGAGCAGCTCGGCACGCACCGAGAGCTCGGTCGCGGGCGAAAGCTCGCGACGGAGCTCTCGGAGCGGCGGGAACGACGCCTCGAACAGGATCGTCCGCCGGACGACCTCCATCTGGATGTCGTCGCGTTCCGGCGCGGGCAGCCCCGCCCAGTACTCCGCGAAGCGCTCCTCCTTCTCGACCGTGCGCGTGACGGAGAGTTCGGCGGCGGTGTGGGGGTCGAGGGGTTCGCGCGCGCCGATCACCACTTCGATCGCCCGGTGCTGCAGGACACCCGTGGCGCTCGCTCGTCCATGCTCGAACGGCGGCGCCTCGCCCGCGATCTTCGAGGAGAAGGTGCCCTCGCAGCGGCCGAGGTCGTTGAGCTTCTCCTTCCCGAGCCAGAGCGTATCCGGAAGGTCGAGGCTGCGGGCCGCCCCTTCGATCCGATCGCGGAGCCGTTGCGCGAGGTCCGCGGGGAACACCGGGCGGTCCCCGGTGCCGATCAGCTGCTGGAGGGTCCGACGCTGCGGGTCCGTCAGCTGCATGCGAGCATGCTACGGGGGACCGCCGACATGTCCGAGACGCCCGACGAGATCTTGCGTGCGCTCGCGGACCCCGAACGCCTTGCGATCTCCGGCCTCCTCGCTCGAGGGCCCGCGAGTGCGCGGATGCTCGCGGACGCGCTCGACCTCCCGGTCAAGCGCGTCCGCACCCACCTCAACCGTCTCGCGTCGGCGGGGGTGGTGCGCTTGAGCCCGGATCGCTCTTCCTACTGGCTCGACAGCGAGACGCTGCGCTGGGCAGCGGAGCAGGTGGGGCCGCCGCGCGAGACCGGGATGGCGCTGGGGGCGGTCACGCCGACCGAGGAGTCGGTCCTGCGGACCTTCTTCCGCAACGGGCGCCTCACCGAGATCCCGGCGAAGAGGTCGAAGCGACGGATGGTGTTGGAGCGGATCGCGATCGAGTTCGAACCAGGACGGCGCTACGACGAGAAGGAGGTGAACACCATGGTGGCCCGGCTCTTCACCGACCACGCAGCGCTCCGCCGGGCGCTGGTGGACGAGGGTTTCCTCGACCGAGACCACGGCGAGTACTGGCGCGCGGGAGGGCCCGTGGACGCCGGCTGAGGGTGTTCGGCAAGGCAACCGAACCACGGCGTCGGGGGAGGCTCCTGATAGGGTCCGCATCCGTGCAGCGACGCGTCCGCACGGTCCTGCTGGTCACGGTCCTCGTCGCCTCGACGCCGATGCTCCTCCCATCCCCGGCGGCGGCGGGACGGCATCCGCACCACCCCTGCCAGCTCACCCGGCGGGACGGCGAGACGGTCCAGCACTTCTCCAAACGACAGATCCGGTGCGCCGTGGGCGCCTACGGACCGGTCACGGGCGGTACGACGCGCGCGATCTGCATCGCCCGGCGCGAGAGCGGACTCATCCCATCCGCCAGCTCGCCGAAGGGGAAGTACCTCGGCCTCTACCAGCACTCGGCGACCTACTGGCCCTGGCGGTTCAACACCTACACGCAGCCGAGCTGGATGTTGTCCTCCTCGGCCCTGTCCGGTCGTTCGAACGCGATCGTGACGATCCGGATGGTGGATGCGTTCGGAGGCTGGAGGCACGCCGGCTGGCCGGTGAAGGCCTGCTAGCGGACGCGTCGCTAGACTCCGTTCATGGCGAAGACCGAGAAGGCAGCAGGCCCCGTCGACCGGACGATCGAGGACCGGATCGACGAGCTCCACAAGCGCCGCAGGTCCGCGCGCCAGCCCGGCGGCCGCGACGCAGCCCAGCGGCAGCACGACAAAGGGAAGCTGACCGCACGCGAGCGCCTCGACATCCTGATGGACGTCGGGTCCTTCGTGGAGACGGACCCGTTCGCCGTCCATCGCTCGCATGACTTCGGGATGGAGAAGCGCCGGCCCGCAGGTGACGGCGCGATCACGGGATACGGCACGATCGACGGCAGGAAGGTCTTCGTGGCGTCGCAGGACTTCACCGTGTTCGGCGGATCGATGGGCGAGGTGCACGCGCAGAAGGTGTGCAAGGTCATGGACCTCGCCCTGCAGACGGGAGCGCCCTTCATCCAGATCAACGACTCCGGCGGGGCACGGATCCAGGAGGGCGCCGCCAGCCTCGCCGGCTACGGGTACATCTTCGAACGGAACGTCCGCGCGTCCGGCGTGATCCCGCAGATCAGCGTGATCATGGGGCCGTGCGCCGGGGGTGCCGTCTACTCGCCGGCGATCACCGACTTCACCTTCATGGTGAAAGAGACGTCGCATATGTTCATCACAGGCCCGGATGTGATCAAGACCGTCACGGGCGAAGACGTGACGATGGAGGCGCTCGGCGGCGCCATGACGCACGCGACCGAATCCGGCGTCGCCTCCTTCGTGGGCGAGGACGACGAGGACGTCTTGCAGCGCGTCCGCTACCTGCTGTCGTTCCTGCCATCGAACAACCTCGAGGACGCGCCCGGGTACGCGAGCACCGACGACCCCGAGCGTCGAGCGGAGGCGTTGACGCATCTGATCCCCGATCGGGCGCAGGAGCCGTACGACATGCACGAGGTGATCCGCTACGTGGTCGACGACGGGGACTTCCTCGAAGTCTTCCCGCTCTGGGCCGCCAGCATCGTGATCGGGTTCGCACGGCTCGACGGACGGAGCATCGGCGTGGTCGCAAACCAGCCGAAGGTTCGGGCCGGGACGCTCGACATCGACGCCAGCGAGAAGGCGTCACGATTCGTTCGGTTCTGCGACGCGTTCAACATCCCGATCCTGACCTTCGTCGACGTCCCCGGATTCCTGCCGGGAACGCAACAGGAGTACAACGGGATCATCCGGCATGGAGCCAAGCTGCTCTACGCGTTCGCCGAGGCGACCGTGCCGCGGATGACGGTGATCACGCGCAAGGCCTACGGCGGTGCCTACCTCGTGATGAACTCGAAGCACCTGCGCGCCGATGTCTCGTTCGCTTGGCCGACGGCCGAGATCGCGGTGATGGGGGCCGAGGGAGCCGTCAACATCGTGTTCAAGAGAGAGATCGAGAGGGCCGCCGATCCTGGGCAGAAGCGCGCCGAGTTGATCCGCGAGTACCGTGACAAGTTCTCGACGCCGTACGCGGCCGCCGAGCGCGGTTTCGTGGACGACGTGATCGAGCCTGCGGAGACGAGGCCCCGGCTGATCCGGGCGCTCCGCATGCTCTCCACGAAGCGGGAGTCCATCCCCGCCCGCAAGCACGGCAACATCCCGTTGTAGGAGGAGACTCGTGTTCGAGACCGACGGCGGACGGCGGTTCGACCTTCCCGAGGGCTTGACCCCGGAGGAGGAACGCGCCGCCCTCATGGCGCTCGAGCGCTACTTCGTCGAGGACGACCCGAAGCCGGCACCCTGGGTGCTTCAGGGTCGGATCGAGGCGACCGGGTACGGGGCGCTCCAGGTGCGACGGTTCGCTCGTGAGCCGTGGCACGGTCAGTGGGTCGAGTTCGCCCGCAAGGGCGTACCGCCCATGAACGGTCGCGCCGACGTCCGTTGACGTCGATCGGATGAACGACGTCGTCCACTGCCCCGACTGCGGGGCCGAGTACCGAGCCGGCTACACCATCTGCACCGACTGCGGCGGCTTGCTCGAGCCCGGCCCGACACCCGACGACATCGAGGATCGCGCGGCCGACGCCGATGACGACCGAGCAGGGGCGAGTTTCGTGTATCGCGCGGACACCGACGACGCTGGCGGAAACGAGCCGTCCGACCTGTTCGACCGTGAGGAACGACCGCCCAAGCGCTTGATCCTCGCCGTCATGGTCGAAGAAGACGCACCGGGCCTGATCGAAGCGCTCGATGCGGAAGGCATCGGCACCAGGCTGGGCGAGCGAACGCGGGACGGAGGTGTCGAGGTCCTGATCCACGATACGAACCTGGCGGCCGCGCAGGCCGTGCTGGTCGAGTACACGGGCGACCCGAGCTTGGTCGATGCCGTCGTGGAGGCCGAGGATGTCGAAGAGGCTGACGACGATGACTCCTTCGTCGAGGTCGCATCCGGCGTGCTCGCGGGGATGGCGACCCAGCTCGAGCGACTGCGCGATGCGGCGATCGAGGTGCGTGTGGAAACCGTGACCGGCGACGATCCGGCGCGAGCGACCGGCGCGCTGAAGGTGCCGAGCGACGATCTCGAGCGAGCCCGTGCCGTCCTAGGGATCACCCTCTAGATGCGGGCTCGGGTGTCGCCCGGCGCCGCGACGGTCGACGACGCGACGGCTTCGCTCAGGCTGGAAGGGTGTTCAACCCCGCGCAGCTGGAGCAACGGTCCACGCGATCGCTACGGTTGGCACGAGCACGACGACCACAAGGTCCTGTTCTGCCTCGAAGGGTCGATCGTCTTCCATACCGACGGAGGAGATGTCGCCTTGCAGGCGGGCGACCGGTTGGACCTCGCGCCCGGGACGAAGCACGCCGCGACCGTCGGATCAGATGGGTGTCGGTGTGTGGAGGCCGCGAAGCCGCCGAGGAACGGTAACCCGGCTCATCCGTAATCGTAGAAGCCGGCCCCTGACTTGCGGCCGAACCGGCCGGCCGCGACCATCCGCCGCAGTCGCGGCGGCGGCGCGTACGCCGGCTCCCGGAACTCGTCGAGGAGCACCTCGGCGATCTGCAGGACGGTGTCGAGCCCTATCAGATCGGCCAGGCCGAGCGGACCCATCGGATGGTTCAACCCGAGCGTGATCGAGGCATCGATGTCATCACGGGTGGCGAACCCCGCGTCGAGCAACCGGATCGCGGCGCACAGGTACGGGATGAGGAGCCGGTTCACGATGAACCCGGCCTCGTCCTTCGCAAGCACCGTCGTCTTGCCCAGACGCTCGCCGAACGCACGCGCGAACGAGACGGTATCCGCGCTCGTCATCAGAGACGGCGTGACCTCGATCAGATCCATCACCGGCGGCGGGTTGAAGAAATGCAGACCGACGACCTTGTCGGGGCGGGACGTCGCCGAGGCGAGCGTGGCGATCGGGATCGACGAGGTGTTCGAGGCGAGCAGCGCGTCGGGACCGACGACACGATCCAGCTCGCGGAAGATGGCGAGCTTCGAATCGCGATCCTCCGTCGCAGCCTCGATCACCAGCTGGACGTCGGCGAGGGACGCGACGTCGGTCGTCCCCCGGATCCGCCCTACGAGCGCGTCACGCTCCTCACGATCCAGCTTTCCTCGCTCGACCGCGCGCCCGATCGACACATCGACCCGCTCGCGTCCGCGTGAGAGCAGGTCCTCGGTCGGCTCCAGCACGATGACGTCGATCCCAGCGCGAGCGACGACCTGGGCGATCCCGGAACCCATGAGACCGAAACCCACCACGCCGACCCGCTTGACGTCCTTCGCACGCACGACCTGCTCCTCTCCGCCACCGAGAGCACGTAGCATAGGTGTGATGTCGCGGCTGCCGATCCCTCGCAGCATCGTCTGGGCGATCGCGTTCATCGGTGTGTTCGTCGGGCACGCCCTCACGTACGCGATCCTCGCGCCGATTCCCCAGGCCCGATCGCAGCTCCTCGCCTCCACCGGACATGGGTACCTGCCCGTCGCGGTCCACGCCGCGCTCGCGTCCGCCGTGATCGGATTCGCGGCGGCGTTCCTCGGACGGCTGGGCCGCAGACGGGGAGGGCGCGAGGTGGCGTTCCGCGGACTCGCCTCACGGGTCGTCTCCTTCCAGATCTTGACCTTCGCCGCGATCGAGATCGCGGAGCGGACCGCCGCGCGCGCACCCCTGCACGACCTGACGCACGTCCTGCCGGTCGGCGCGGCCGCCCAGCTGGCCGTCGGCTTGCTGGTCGCTGCCGTGATCAGCCTGGTCCTTCGAGCGGCCGACAGCGCCGCGGGGATCCTCCGGTCCACGACGCCGACGCCCCCGCGCGGCTCGCTGGTGCTGCTCCCCCTCCCCGTCGGCGTGCCGGCGTTCACCGACCGGCTCGTCCTCGGCGGGCGCGGACCTCCTTGATAGCCGCCTGGTCCCGGTAGGGACCCATCCCGGCCGTCGATCGAAGGAGTCCAACCGTGCATCGTTCCATCCGCGTGCTCGCTCCCGCGTGCGCGCTCGCCGCCGTCACACTGATCGTTGGAGCGCCCGCCGCGTCCGCACACGCGCAGCGGCAGGCCGGACCGATCCACATGGAGATCGGATTCGGAACCGAGCCCGCCTACGTCGGGCAACCCAACAGCGTGCAGATCATCCTCACCGAGAACGGCAAGCCGGTCGTCGAACTCGGGGACGCGTTGAAGGTCCAGGTCTCGTTCGGCGGGCAGCAGACGGATCTACCGCTCGAGGCCAACTTCGAGGTGGGGGGTGACGGGATGCCCGGCGACTACCGCGCGTGGTTCATCCCGTCGCAGCCGGGCCCGTACACGTTCCACTTCACCGGCACGCTGCACAACACGAAGATCGACGAGTCGCTCACATCCGGTCCCAGGACCTTCGACGAGGTCCAAGACCCCGCCGAGGCGGCGTTCCCGCCTGTGAACACCCCGACGGCCCAGGAGCTCGCCGACCGCATCCAGCAGGACGCGACACGGTTGTCGGATGCGATGGCCGCGGCTGCCTCGGCGAAGAGCGCTGCCGACTCCGCCAGGACGGTCGCGATCGTCGGCGTGGTCGTCGGTCTGATCGGCCTCGTGGCGGGAGCCACGGCCGTCCTGAGCGCGCGGAAGGCACGACGCCAGTCGTGAGTCCCGGATGATCGCGCACGCCGGCGGCACGGACGAGTCCCTCGCGATCGTCATGCTGTTCGCGGCGATCTGGACGGGATGGATCGGGTGGACGAGGTTGCATGGCAACGGCTTCCCTCGTGTCCCGCTCGCGGGCGCCTACGGACTGCTCGGGGTCGCCGGGGTGCTCGTGGTGACGTCGGCTTTCGTCCCCCGCGCGCTGCTCGGACCGAAGACCGCGAAGGGCACGACCCGGCCAACCTCAACCGCGACGATCGCTTTCCTGCGCCCTCGAGAGCACGAGCGAGTGAGCGGTTCGGAGATGAACGTCGTCCTGCACCTCGAAGGTGGGACGATCGTCCAGGCGACGACGACCTCGATCGCCCCGGACACCGGCCATGTGCACCTGCTGCTGGACGGCGCTCTGGTGTCGATGACCTTCGGAACGGAACAGGTGGTCGATCTGAGCGGGGTGCCCGCGGGCCCGCACACCTTGACGGCCGAGTTCGTCGCGGCTGATCACCTGCCGTTCGCCCCGCCGGTCACGGCATCCGTCGACTTCGTAAAGACAGCGGGCTCGTGAGGCGGCTCGCGAACGGCCTCATCGTCGGGCTGCTGGTGGCGATCGTCCTGGCCGCCGGTGGGGGGAGCGCCTCGGCGCACGCGAATCTCGCGTCGTCGGACCCTGGGAACGGCGCGTCGCTGCCGACGGCGCCGAGCGAGATCCGACTCACCTTCACGGAGTCACCGGATCCGGCGTTGTCGACGATCCTGGTGCTCGACTCCGGGGGGGCGAAGCTCGAGGTGGGTCCACCGACCCTGCAACCGCCGCGCACGCTGACGGTGTCCCTGCCGACCCACATGCCCGAGGGCGTCTACACCGTGAGCTGGCAGGTGGTGTCGACGCAGGACGGTCACGAGACGGCGGGAGTGTTCGCCTTCGGGGTGGGCCCCGTGAAAGGAGCCATCACGCCGGGGGCCACCCCCATCCCCCGTACCTCCGGTCCGACGACCCTCGCGGTGGCCGCGAAGACCGCCCTGTACGCCGGGTTGATGCTGCTCGTCGGGACCGCAGTGGTCGGGCTCGGTCTCTTCGGCGGCGCGCCTCACTCGCTCAGGATCGTCGGGCTGGCCGCGGCCCTCCTCGCGTTCGCGGGCGCGGTCGGGCTGATGGTCGCCGAACAGCACACGGTGGGCGTCGCGCTGAACGACCTCTTGCAGACCGCGACGGGGCGGCCGTACCTGTGGCTGGTGGTCGCCACGCTCGTGGCTGCGGTCTTCGCCGTGCTCGGCGCCGCCCGTGAGCGGTGGCGCCCCGCCCTGTGGGGCTCGGGCGCGGCGGCCGCCGTCGCGATGGCGATCCGAGCCTCCAGCGGGCACGCGGTCGGCGCGCCCGACCCACTCCTGCAGCAGGCCTATCAATGGCTCCACTTCCTGGCGGCCGGCCTGTGGATCGGCGGGCTCGTCCTGCTGCTGTTGCTGCTCCGGGAGCGGCTCGGCACCGGTCGGCCACCGATGCTCGAGGCTCGGCGATTCTCCAACTTCGCCGTCTGGTTGGTCGGCGTCGTCGCCCTGACCGGTCTCCTGCGCGCCATCAGCGAGCTCGGCGGGATGTCGAACCTCCTCGACGGCCTGCGAGCCAGCTACGGGCTGACCCTGCTCGCGAAGGTCGCGGTCGGCTTGGTGCTGATCGGGCTCGGCGCCACGAACCGGCTGCGGAACGTGACGCTCCTCGCTGAAGACGAACGACCACTGCGGCGGTTCGTCGCGGCCGAGACGGTCGTCGCGCTCGGCGTCTTGGTCCTGACCGGCGTGCTCACAGGGTTGAGCC
>JALYLP010000023.1 GCA_030774195.1 Actinomycetota bacterium
ATCCGTGACGGTGAGTCCGACCTCATTTCCGCGTGCCCACACCTCCACCCGGACGCTCGATCCCGGATCCGAGTACTTCACCGCATTTTCCACGAGGTTCGTGACGACCTGCTCGAGGCGTTCGCGATCTCCGGGGGCATGGGGGCGGTCACCCTCCACGGTGATGTCGATGCCGCGGCTCGCCCCGAGCGGGCGGAGCCCCTCCACGGCCGAGGACGCGAGCTCGTGGAGGCCAACGTGCGAGACGAGAAGCTCCAGCCGTCCGTCCTGGATCGACGCGAGCGTGAGGAGGTTCTCGACCATGTGCATCATGCGGTCCACCTCCTCGCGATTGCTGACGAGCACCGAGCGCGCAGCGTCCGCGCCGAGACTCGCGCCGTCGAGCGCCACCTCGATCTCGGAACGCATCACGGTGAGCGGGGTGCGCAGGTCGTGGGAGGCATCTGCGACGAACCTCCGCTGGCCGTCCGCGCCCTCCTGCAGTCGGTCGAGCATCGCGTTGAGCGTTCGTGCGAGGCGCCCGAGCTCGTCCGCGGTGGAGGGAACGACGATGCGATCGTGGAGCCGGTCCCCTCCGATCCGCTCGGCAGCGCCGGTCATCCGCGCGACGGGTCCGAGCGCCTTCCGGGCGAGAAGCCATCCGCCCAGGCCTGCGGCGGCGAGCGCCACGGGGATCCCTGCCAGGATGATGAGGAGGAGTCGGTGGACCGATGCGTTCACCTCCTCGAGCGAGCTTGCCACGACCAGCACAGGCGAGCCGGGCTGCCCCCGAAGCGGGAGCGCGAGCACGCGGAAGGGCTCGCGGTCCAATCCGAGGACCGAGGTCGCCGCGACCCGGTCCCCTCCGGCGGCTCGCGCGAGCACGGTCGGCGAGAGCATGGTCGCATCCGATATGGCGGTGTCGCCCGCGGCGTCCTGGACCGTCCCCGAGGGCGAGACGATCTGCGCGGCAGACTCCCCCGGGGCGAGGTTGCCGTACAACGCGTCGCTCACGTCCTGGAAGTTCGACTGCCCGGTTCCGTGGTAGCCGAGCGAGATCTGCGCCGCGCGCGTTGCCAGCGATCCGTCCGTCGCGTTAAGGAGGTCGGAGCGCAGACGCAGGAACACGAACGAGCCGAAGGCGGCGAGGATCATCCCGAGCAGCGCCACGTACCAGATCGTCAGGCGCGATTTGATCGGCAGGCTCACGGGAGCTCCAGCGAGTAGCCGACGCCCCGGACCGTGCGGATGAGCGGACGATCGAAGGGATCCTCGAGCTTGCGCCGGATGTAGCCGACGTAGACGTTCACGATGTTGGACGAGCCGTCGTAGTGGAGGTCCCAGACGTGCTCAAGGATCTGGGTCCGCGTCACGACCTCCCCGGCATGGCGCACCAGGAACTCCAGGAGGGAGTACTCCCTCGCGGTGAGCTCCACGGGATGGCCGCTTCTGGACACTGTGTGACTCGCGGGGTCGACGCAGAGGTCTCCCACCTGCAGGACGGCCGGGCGCGAGCCGGAGCGCCCGCGTACGATCGCCCGGAGACGCGCGAGGAGCTCTCCGAACGCGAAGGGCTTGATGAGGTAGTCGTCTGCGCCGGCATCGAGGCCGCTCATGCGATCCTCCACGGCGCCCCGCGCGGTGAGCATGAGGATGGGAGCCCATCGCTCCCGGCGGCGGAGCTCCCGGCAGACCGCGACGCCGTCCGGCTCCGGGATCATCAGGTCGAGGACGACGGCGTCGTAGTCGTATTCGGTTGCCATCGAGAGCGCGTCGGCGCCGTCGGCGGAGAGGTCGACGGCGTAGGCGTGCTCCTCAAGCCCGCGCCGGATCGCGCGCGCCACCTTCGGCTCGTCCTCCACCACCAGGATCCTCATTTGGGTTGCCTCGCTCGCGCGCGTGTTCGGTCCTCGCGAAGCGTACTGACGGGCCCGTAAGAGAACGGTGAGAGCGGACGACTACATGCGGGGCGATCGCGGTGTTGTGTCGCACCCGTTCCGGCAACGGGGTCACACGTGCCCTTCGGTGCGTCCCCGACCACTTCGGCCATCGAGTTTACCACGACGCCATCAGCCGCCTCCATCTGAAGGAAGCTCTGCACGGCGGTCCGTACGTGATCTCTCCCACCAAGTTCGGCGACTTCCTCAAACCTCCGGATGCGGAGCCACACGATACGTCTCATCCGTCTCGCCTCTCGGTCGGTCGGACGCCTCTGAAGTCAGTGATCTTCCCGCGGCCGCGCTTGTCGCCTTGCTGGAGCGCTCCTCGACGAGGGTCGGTTACCCTTGAGATCCATGGCGATGCTGAAGCCCGGAGACCCCGCTCCCCCATTCGCGCTGTCCGATCAGCATGGTTCGATGCTCCGGCTCGAGGACTTCCGCGGGCGAACGCTGCTCATCTACTTTTATCCGGAGGCGGACACGCCCGGTTGCACCAAGCAGTCGTGCGACGTCCGCGACCACCTCGAGGATCTGAGCGAGATCGGCCTGGAAGTCGTAGGCATCTCTCCCGACACTCCGGCCGCCCAGCTCGCGTTCGACCGGAAGTTCCACCTGCGGTTCCCTCTCCTCGCTGACGAGGACCACGCGGTCGCCGATGCGTGGGGAGTCTGGGGAAAGCGCACCGAGGACGGCTCGATACTGGAGGAGGTGCGCCGCTCCTCCTTCCTCGTTAACGGGGAGGGTCGCATCCAGCAGGCCTGGTACGGGGTCAAGCCCGCGGAGACGGTTCCGAACGCACTCGCCGCGGTCTAGGTTTGCCGCTCCACATCGGTCGTCGCTACTTCCGCTCGCAGTTGCGGCGGTTGCCCTCGACATGGATGCAGCGGTCGCGACCCTGTCCGCCGTTGGCATGGTCGTTGCCGGGACCTCCATCCAGATGATCGTTCCCGATATTGCCGAACAGCCGGTCGTTCCCGCCGCCTGCCAGGAGGTCGTCGTCGCCACGAGCTCCGACGAGCCGGTCATTGCCGCCTCGGCCGCGCAGCAGGTCGGACCCTCCTCGCCCGATGAACGTGTCCGAGCCTCGCGTTCCGATCATCGTGTCTCCCGCATGACCCGACCCGCTCACCTTCTCGATCCGCGACAGGACGTCCGTTCCCCAACCGGTCGCCTTGCCTGCCTTGAGGTCGATCCAGATCGCAGATGGAGCGGCCGAATAGTTGATCGAGTCGTGGTTTCGACCTCCATCAAGCCGGTCGCTCCCCAGGCTGCCGGCGAGATGATCGGCTCCGAGACCGCCCGACTGCTTGTCGTTCCCCGTTGCTCCGATGAGCGTGTCGTTCCCGCGACCCCCGGACAGCCTGTCTCCTCCTCCCTGACCGTCGAGGAGATCGCCGCCGGAGCCGCCGGAGACGGAGTCCGCACCGAGCCCCGCGCAGATGATGTCGTTGCCGCCGCCACCCAAGATGTGATCGGCCCCGCCGAACGCGACGATCACGTCGTTGCGAGGCTTCCCTCTGAGGGTGTCGGGACCGCCCGTCCCGACGATGGTGGCTCTGTGACCGTGGCAGCTCGGAGCCGCCATTGCATCGGGCACGTCGGAGATCGAAAGCGCGATGAACACGAAGAAAAGCAGGATCGAGATTCGCCTGCGAGCTGGCTGCATCGGAGCCCCCTCCATCCGCCAAGCCGGGCAACCGGAACACTAGAGCCTGCCTGCGACATCCGCCAGCAGCCACGGACCGACGCGTGTGTCGATCGACGTTCTCTTGCAGGATGACGGTGCGGAGTTCCTGAAAGCTCTCAACTGGTCCCTGCAGGGGAAGCGAGAGATTTCCGCAGTACAGGAGACCGCTCCATCGTGTCGGCTAACCAGGCTCTGCCGTTTGACGTAGTTGCGGCACAGGAGTACACCGGCCTGATCCGCAGAACCATGGGAGGTACGCATGTCTCGAACGCTCGAACGCAACCGCATCGCCATCGTCGCCTCGCTCAGCTCCGCGATCGTCGCGGCAGCCCTGACGGCCATACTCGTCTCAAGTGACGCCGGCGCCGCGACGACCTGTCCCTCCGGCAGCTCGATCACGCTTCAGAACATCCCGTGCGCGATCCACGGCTTCAAAGATGCGAGCGTTTCGCTCTCCAACGGCACGTCGTTCCAGACAGTGGCGAGCCTGCCGCTGCCTCCGGGGAAGTACGTGGTGTCCGCGAACCTGGAGGTCCAGTTGACGGGCAACGTCGACTTCCTGCCCCAGAACCTCGACTGCCGCCTCGCCGTGGGATCGGACTCCGATCAGGAGACGGCATCGTTCGAGGCGAGCGACATCTCCAGGGTCCTCGCACTCAGCACGGCGCACACGTTCACCTCCGGAGGGCATTCCGTGCTCGCTTGCAACACCAACGGTCTCAACGGCTTTTCGACGCGGCGGATGAGGATCACCGCGATCCGCCTGGGGACGCTCAACAAGGTCGCGATGCCCTAAGAGGGATGTGGGCAGTAACGTCATGCGGTGTCGCGCGTAATCAGCTGCGATCGTTCGGAGCGGAGTCCGGGTGGCGGTACGAGCCATCGCTGGCGATGACCTTCCACCTGATGCGCTTGTTCGGCTCGAGGAGGCTCGTGGGAGTTATCTACTCTCTACTTCTCGCAGATCTGCTCGTCGAAACCCTTTCCGCACACGACTTGTCCGCGTCAAGTCCGGATGTGACTGTCAGGCACGCTGGTGTCGCATCAGTCATGACCGGAACTCCGGACGGCGCGTCTCCATCAGCTGAGCAGTTGGTTCGCACGCTCGAAGAGCGCGACGAACCGCCCGAGCGCGTCACCAGACAGCCTCGGTAACAGCTCGTCCTGGTTCCGAAGCAAGTACTCAGCGGGCTTGAAGCGAGAGAATGACCCTTCCGACGCCTCCTCGACCCGCCCGACGATGCGAGAAGCCGCCTTGAAATCGACCGCCCTCACCGACGCGGTCCCCGATGCACGGAGCAGCTGAAGGTAGAAGACCTCATCCAACAGGTCTTCGAGGTCTGCCTCCTTCGACCGAGTGAATTCCGTCATCGGGATGATCCGCTTCTGCTCGATGATGCCTCGCGTAACGAGATCACCGATCGTCTGCGAGCCTGCACCATCTACGTCCACAAGGGCGACGACGTTCAGCTGAGCGCCGATGAGCGAGATGAATGTCGCAACCTTCTCGAGACCGCCCGCCGGCACGATCACCCACCGGTCGTCGAGATAGGACATCCCCTTGCTCTGGGCGTAGTCGCTGATGATCTGGAGGTAGATCAGGTCGGCGGGCCCGCCCACGATAAGGGTATCGGGACCGAGCCTCAGTGTCTGTGCCAGCTCGTATCCCATCGCCGCCTGGAGCGGGAAGACCGTGTCGGGCGACCCTCTGGCGTCGTCACGGACCTTCGTGCCCTCGTCGTCTACGTCTTCGACCGTCCGCGCGCGATGCAGCTTCGTGGCCTGCACCATGAAGGGCGAGTGGGTCGTGTAGATGACTTGGTGAGTCGGCGCGAGCTTCTCGTCGATGAACCTCAGCAGATCTTCCTGGGCAGCAGCATGGAGTCCGAGCCCCGGCTCGTCGAGAAGAAGGACGATCGGTTCGACGCTGTCGCGGAACTCGGAGAAGGCAGTAAGGAACGAGAAGAACCAGACGAACCCGGCCGAGCGTTCGCTGAAGTTGAGGCTCACCCGATGTCGGTGGTTGCGGATGCGGACCTGAAGGAAAGGCTCGGGGGCACTCGGATCGTCACGGCGGAACTCGATGTCAAGCTCCACCGATAGATCACGGTTCTGGCTCCAGTACTCAAATACCTCGTCGGTGAGCTGGTTCGCGGCCGCCTCCAGCGCTGCCTTCCGAGGCTCATAGTCCTCCTCGGTGAACTCCTTGCTCTCAACACGGGCCAGCCGCAGCAGCGCCAGCGCCGTTCGCTCGCCCTGCTCAAGTGCCGACTCTTCAACCGACTGCAGTTTCCTGATGGAGACGACGCCTGGCATCGTGCTGTAGTCGTCGAAGTACAGGAATCCTGGCAGCAACTCGGCGACGAACTGTGTCAGCTCCTTGTTCACATCCCGACGCTCAAGATCGGAGACGAGTGCTTTGACAGCCTCAGGCGGATTCTTGACTGCGTGCAGCTTCTGGATCAGCTCCCCCTCGGTTCTCGCGCCATCGGTATATGTCGCATCGATCCCGGCTTCATCGACCAGGGACAGCATGAGCGCGACGCGATCGACGTCGATGGTCCACGTGCGTCGGTTCGTGTAGTCCTTCGTTACGGTGAAGGTGCGATCCGCGATGACACCTGGCCCGAACTCTGCTTCGACAGCGTCGATGTCGTCGTCATCCAGTTCAAACGTGAGGGCGACGACCTTCTTCTCCGGAATCTCGTTCTGTTCCCGTAACCGGTAGCGCCTGGGATAGTCTCGGAGTTCCTCGAAAGTCTCGGCGTGACCCGTGGGGAGCGGCGCCACGCGATACATCGCCTCGAGCACCGCGGTTTTCCCGCTCTCGTTCTTGCCGACGAGGCACGTCACGTCGGGCTCCAGGTGAAACTCGCCCGAATCGGTTGCGCTTTTGTACGCGGACACGCGACCGGCAACGATCTTCATAGTCACAAACTTTACCATTATGCTGCCGCAAAGTTGCCGGACAGCGCATCACCGGCAGCCCGACTGTAGAACTCGGAACCACAGCACTGGGTTGCACAGGCGCGGCCCGAGACCGGGATCGAGTTTGGCAGACCCCAGCCGGATCTCCGCCGTACGGGCTAGTTTGACTGGCGCAACTGGCTGAGATTTTCTTGGGCGCCCGCCGAAGGACGCTGCACGCTGGCGAGCTGCGCCTAGGCCTCGCCGGAAGAGACAAATGTGGCACCCACCAGGCTTTGCCATCATCGGCGGAGGTTCGATC
>JALYLP010000024.1 GCA_030774195.1 Actinomycetota bacterium
GCCGTCGCCGGGCGCCTCCCGGTGGAAGAGGTCTGAATGACCGCCCGAACGAGCCGCACGCTCGCCTGGGGATCGTTGGGCCTCTCGATCTCGTTCGGCATCGTCGCCGTGGCGATCACGGCTCGGAACGCGGATGTCGCATCGGGTACGGACGCGCTCCAGTCGGGAGTCGCCGCGACGGCACTTTTCGCGACGTTGGTCCTCTCGTTCTCGATCGTCGGCGCGGTGATCGCCGCGCGTCGACCGGACAACGGCCTCGGCTGGCTCTTCTGCTTCGACGGACTGCTGATGTCGTTCCAGAACGCCGCCAGTGCCTACGCGTTCCACGGTCTGTCGACGAACCCGGGCTCGCTCCCCGGCGCGGTCTGGCTCGACCTGGCGGCCGACTCCCTGTGGATCCCGTTCATCTTCACCACCACCGTCTTCCTTTTCCTCCTGTTCCCCGAGGGACATCTGTCGAGCCCCGGTCGCAGGCGCGCCGCGATGGTCGCGGTCGTCGCCGTGGTCGTCGCCACCGTCGTGGGTGGCGCCCTCGAACCGACCCTGTACTCGTATCCCGAGATCGCGAATCCGTTCGGGATCCGCCTGCCCGACGCGCTCTACGGAGCCGTGACCGGAGGGTCGTTCATCGGACTGCTCGGCGTCCTCGTCTACGCCGTCGTCGACCTCTTCCGGCGGCTCCGCCGGTCAACTGGCGAGGAGCGCCTGCAGTTCCGCTGGTTCCGCTACTCGACGGTTCTGATCCTCGTCCTGTTCATCCCGTCGACGTTGTTCGATCGGGTCCCGGCCGCGATCCAGCTGCTCGGTGGGGTCGCGCTCTTCACGCTTCCGATCGCCGTCGGTGTCTCGGTCCTGCGTTACCGCCTGTACGACATCGACGTCGTCGTCAAGAAGACGGTCGTCTACGCGATCCTGGCCGGGCTGATCGTCGCCGTCGGGGCGGTCGTGATCCTCGTCGTCGGCGGGATCGCCGTCGGTCCGATCTCGGACAACAGCGGGCTCCTCGTCGTGGCCGGGGCCGTGATGGGTTTCGCGATCTGGCCACTCCGGCGGCTCGCTTCGAGGATCGCGGACCGGATCGTGTTCAAGGGCCGCGATAGCCCGTACGAGGTGTTGACCTCGTTCGCGGACCGAGTCGCCGAGACGTATTCGACCGACGATGTCGTGCCCCGGATGGCACAAGTGCTCGCCGCCGGTACCGGGGCCGACGCGGCCGCGGTCTGGCTGCGATCCGGGGATCGCTACCGGGTCGCGGCCGTGTGGCCTCCGAGCGCGACCCCGCCGGATGCGATCCCGATCGGCGCGACAGAGGTGCGTCACCAGGGGGAAGTGCTGGGCGCGCTCTCGGTCGAGATGCCGGCGAACGACCCGATGAACCTCTCCAAGGAAGCGCTGATCGGCGATCTCGCAGCGCAGGCGGGCCTCGTGCTCCGCAACGTCCGACTGATCGAAGAGCTCCGTGGATCACGGCGGCGGATCGTGGCGGCGCAAGACGAGCGCGCGCGCAAGCTCGAACGGAACATCCACGACGGCGCGCAGCAGGAGCTCGTCGCGATCCAGGTGAAGCTCCGCCTCGCGGACGGCCTGATCGAACGTGACCCCGCGAAAGCGCACGAGTTGCTCGCCGAGTTGCAGCGCGAGTCGAACGATGCTCTCGAGAACCTCCGCGATCTCGCACGCGGGATCTACCCGCCGTTGCTCGCGGACCGAGGCCTGGCTACGGCGTTGGATGCGCACGCCCGCAAGGCGATGATCCCCGTCGCCATCGAAGCGGACGGGATCGGACGCTTCGAACCCGAGGTCGAGGCAGCCGTGTACTTCTCGTGCCTGGAGGCGCTGCAGAACATCGGTAAGTACGCGGACGCGAACGCGGCGACGATCCGGCTCTCGAACGGCTCGGGCGAGCTGCGCTTCGAGATCCGTGACGACGGACGCGGCTTCGACCCGTCGACGACGACCTACGGGACAGGTCTGCAGGGGATCGCGGACCGGCTCGCCGCCCTCGGCGGTGACCTCACGGTCGCGAGCGAACCCGACGGCGGTACAACGCTCACAGGTACCCTCCCGGTCGAGGGCGGGTCATGACCGAACGGACCACCGAGCGGCTGGCGTGGTTGCTCTGGGCGATCGGCGTCATCGGCGTAGCCGGCGCTGTCGCATTCGGGATCGCCGACGGTAAAGGGGCGCAGTGGAACGGCTTCACCCAAGTCGTCGCGTTCTTCGCGATCGGGACCGTCGGACTGGTGGTCGCCCGTCACCAACCGAAGAACCCGCTCGGCTGGATCTATCTCGTCGTCTGGGCGGGAGCAGGCATCGTCTTCGGCACCCTCAGCGAGTTCGCTCGGTGGGCGGCCATCAAGGACCCGTCCATGCCGGGTGCAACCCTGGCCGCGTGGATCGGGAACTGGGTCTGGATCCCGATCTTCGTGTTACTCGTCACCTTTCCATTCCTGCTGTTCCCCGATGGGCACCTCCCATCCCCGCGATGGCGATCGTTCGCCTTGGCGACCGTCGTGCTCGCCGTGCTGTGGTCGATCAGTGTCGCCTTGGGAGGGCACGACTACACCGACGCGCTTAACCGTCCGAGCCCCAACCCCTACGCGATCCCCGGCCTCGTTCCGTTCTTCGACGGAGCGAGGCTGGTCCTAGGCCTGCTGTTCATCCTGTTCATGGCCGTGGCCGTGGCGGCGCTCGTGGTGCGCTTCCGCCGCGGCGACCGGGAGGAGCGCCAACAGATCAAGTGGCTGATGTTCGCCGGAGCCGCGACCGTGATCTGGTTCGGCCTGCCCCTCAACCATGGGAGCGGCGGGTGGGCCGACTTCTTCCAGGGTTTCATCCTCGCTCTCATCCCGGTCTCGATCGGCGTCGCGATCCTGAAGTACCGGCTCTACGACATCGACCTCGTGCTCCGGAAGACGCTGGTGTTCGGCGTGCTGGCCGTGTTCATCACGCTGGTCTACGTCGCGGTCGTAGTGGGTCTCGGATCGCTCTTCACCGACACGTTGGTCCTTCGGATCGCGGCAACGGCTCTGGTCGCGGTCGCGTTCCAGCCGGTGCGCGACCGCGCCAACCGGCTCGCGAACCGACTGGTATACGGCGACCGGGCGACGCCGTACGAGGTGCTCGCTCGCTTCGGCGAGCGCGTCGGCGAGACGTACGCGAGCGACGACGTCCTGCCGAGGATCGCACGCGTGATCGCCGAGGGAACCGCCGCGGCTCGGTCCGACGTCTGGCTCCGGCTGGGTGACAGGCTCACGCTCGCGGCCTCATGGCCGGTCGCCGAGCCGAAGGCGTCGTTCGCGATCGAGGGCGACGAGCTCCCCCCCATCGATGCCGACCGGGTCGCTGCGGTGCGTCATCAGGGCGAGCTCCTGGGCGCGATCGCCGTGACCAAGCCCGCGAGCGAACCGCTCACCGCTGGGGAAGCCGAGCTCGTCGACCGGCTCGCCGAGCAGGCGGGGCTCGTGCTCGCGAACGCGCGGCTCACCGCGGACCTGGAGGCCCGGCTCATGCAGATCGCCCAGCAGGCAGCTGATCTCCGTTCATCCCGCCAGCGGATCGTTGCCGCGCAGGACGAGGAACGCAGACGGTTGGAACGGAACATCCACGACGGGGCGCAACAGCATCTGGTCGCGCTCGCGGTCAAGCTCCGACTCGCGAAGACCGCGCTCCAGAAGGACCCGGAGTTGGGACGACGGATGCTCGGAGAGATCCGAAGCGAGGTCGACGCGGCCCTAGACACCCTTCGATCGCTCGCCCTCGGGATCTACCCGCCGCTGCTGGAGGAGCAGGGCATCGCTGCGGCGCTCGCCGCCCAATACCTGCGGAGCAGCCTGCCGGTGCGGATGCAGGC
>JALYLP010000025.1 GCA_030774195.1 Actinomycetota bacterium
CCTGCTCACGGTAGGGAACCTCGTCGCCGTGGTAGACCCACACCTTCACGCCGATCGCGCCCATCGTCGTACGTGCCTCGGCGGTGCCGAAGTCGACCTTGGCCCGCAGGGTGTGCAGAGGGACGCGACCCTCCCGGTACCACTCCTTGCGGCCCATCTCGGTCCCGCCGAGACGGCCTGCCGCCGCGACCCGCACCCCGAGCGCGCCCGATCGCATCGCGGTCTGGACGGCTCGCCGCATCGCGCGGCGGAACGCCACGCGCCCGACGAGCTGCTCCGCGACGCCCTGCGCGAGGAGCGTGGCATCGGTCTCCGGGCGAACCTCACTGGAGGCCTGGTTCATGTCCTCGACCTTCACGTCGACCCGCTTCTTCGTGAACCGCTCGATGTCCTTGCGCAGCCGGTCGACCTCGACGCCCTTGCGGCCGATCACGATGCCTGGACGCGCGGTCCGGATGAAGACCCAGATCTGATCGCCCTTGCGTTCGATGTCGATGGAGGAGATGCCGGCTCGCGTCAGACGAGAACGGATGTGCTTGCGGATCCAGATGTCCTCATGGAGGTGCTCGGCGTAGTCACGCTTGGCGTACCAGTTGCTCTTCCACGGGTAGATCACCCCGAGCCGGAATCCGTATGGATGGACCTTGTGTCCCACTAGCCCTCGTCTCCTATCGTCTCCACGACCAGCGTCACGTGCGCCGTGCGCTTCCGCACGCGCGTAGCGCGTCCGTACGCGCGCGGGCGGTACCGCTTGAGCGTCGGGCCCTGGTCGACCCAACCGCGCGCAACCACCAGGTTCTCCGCGATCACGCCCGGGTTCTGCTCCGCGTTGGCGATCGCCGAGTTCAACAGCTTCTCGACGTCGTTCGACGCGCCCAAGCCCGAGAAACGGAGGATCCGCCGAGCCTCCTCGACGTGCTCGCCTCGGATCAGATCGACGACGCGCCGCATCTTCCGAGGCGACGTCCGCACGTACTTCATGGTCGCGCGCGACTGTGGCATCTACCTCGGCCCCGTCCTTCGTTCATCCCGCGCGTGGGAGCGGAACGTGCGGGTCGGCGCGAATTCGCCGAGCTTGTGCCCGACCATGGATTCGGACACGAATACGGGGACGTGCTTGCGTCCGTCGTGCACCGCGATCGTATGACCGAGCATGTCCGGCACGATCGTCGAGCGGCGGGACCAGGTCCTGAGGACCCGCTTCTCGCCCTTCTTGTTCATGTCATCGACCTTCTTCATCAGGTGCTCGTCGACGAATGGACCCTTCTTCACGGACCGTGGCATCAGTTCCGACCCTTCCCGCGGCGCCGAACGATGTACTTCGTCGACGCCTTCTTCTTCTTCCTGGTGCGCCCTTCCTTCTTCCCCCACGGTGAAGTGGGATGGCGTCCGCCCGACGACTTGCCCTCGCCACCGCCGAGTGGGTGGTCGACGGGGTTCATCGCGACGCCGCGCACGGAGGGGCGCTTCCGCTGCCAGCGAGCGCGACCGGCCTTGCCCAACGAGATCAGCTCGTGCTCCGCGTTCCCGACGGCACCGACCGTTGCCTTGCAGGCCGATGGAACCAACCGCGTCTCGCCGGATGGGAGCCGGAGGGTCGCCATGGTGCCCTCCTTCGCCATCAGCTGCACGCTGGCGCCGGCCGAGCGAGCCATCTTGGCGCCCGCGCCGGGTTTCAATTCGATCGCGTGGATCACGGTGCCGACCGGGATGTTGCGGAGCGGCAGAGCGTTACCCGGCCGGATCTCCGCCTCGGATCCCGACATCAACAGGTCGCCCTGCGCGATCCCGTCGGGCGCGAGGATGTAGCGCTTCTCGCCATCGACGTAATGCAACAACGCGATCCGCGCGCTCCGGTTGGGGTCGTATTCGATGTGGGCGACCTTGGCCGGCACCCCGTCCTTGTTCCGACGGAAATCCACGACCCGGTACCGGCGCTTGGTTCCTCCACCCTGATGCCGTGCGGTGATGCGCCCGTGGGTGTTCCGCCCAGCCTTGTTGCGACCCTTCGCGACGAGGGACTTCTCGGGCTTGGAGCGCGTGAGCTCGTCGAAGGTGGACACGCTCGCGCCGCGCCTGCCCGGTGTCGTCGGCTTGTACTTACGAACCGCCATCGTCTATTTCCCCGTCTCGAAGATCTCGATCGCGTCACCGTCGGCGAGCGTGACGATCGCGCGCTTCTCGTCGCCACGCTTGCCCTTGGTGAATCCGCGACGCTTGACCTTGCCGTGCCGGTTGAGTGTGTTGACCGACGTCACTCGGACGTTCCAGATGGACTGGACGGCCTCCTTGATCTCGGTCTTGTTCGCTCGTTTGTCGACCAGGAACGTGTAGGAGTTCTGCTCCAGGCCTGCGTACGACTTCTCGGAGACCACCGGTCGGATGATCACGTCGCGGGCGGACTTCACGAGCCCTCACCCGCCTCTGCGTCAGCGGTCGCCAACGGGGCGGTCACGCCCTCGAGGGCGTCGAGCGCCTCGGTGGTCACCACGATGCGGTCGGCGAGCAGGACGTCGTACGTGCCGAGGCCGCCCGCGTAGGAGACCCGGACATGCACGAGGTTCCGGAAGGACTTCTCGATCGCGCCGGTCTCACTCGGCTGAGCCAGGACGACGAGGATCCGCCCCTCCACCTGAAGGGCGTCGAGGATCTCGATCGCTCGCTTCGTCTTGGGCTCCTCGAACGAGAGGTCATCGACCACAGCGAGCTTCCCGCTGGCGTGCGCGTCCGTGAGGGCCGACCGAAGAGCCCCGCGGCGCATCTTCTTGTTGATGCGCTGATCGTGGTCGCGAACCACGGGTCCGTGGGCGACGCCGCCGCCGGCCCACTGCGGTGCCCGGATCGAGCCTTGTCGCGCCCGACCGGTTCCCTTCTGTCGCCACGGCTTCTTCCCGCCGCCGCGCACGTCCCCGCGCGTCTTGACCTTGTGGGTCCCGGCACGGATCCTCGCCATACCCGCCACGACCACCTGGTGCATCAAGGGCACGTTGACCGGTGCCTCGAAGACCTCGGTGGCGAGCTCCCGCGAACCCGACTTCTTCCCGGTCGCGTTCAGCACGTCGATCGTCGGCATCGCGATCACGCCCCCTTCCGAACCGGGGCCTTGACGGCAGAGCGCACCATCAGGAGACCGCCGTTCGGGCCGGGAACCGCGCCTTTCACCAGGAGCAGACCGCGCTCCGGATCGGACCGGACCACCTCGAGGTTCAGCACGGTCACCCGCTGGTTGCCGGAATGTCCCGCCATGCGCATGCCTTTGAAGACACGCGACGGGGTGGCACAGGCGCCGATCGATCCCGGAGACCGGTGCTTCTTCTCGACGCCGTGGCTGGCTTTGAGTCCCGAGAACCCGTGACGCTTCATCACGCCCGTGAACCCCTTGCCCTTGGACACCCCGACGACGTCCACCGTGTCTCCCGGAGCGAAGACGTCGGCCCGGACCTCCTGGCCGAGGGTGTACGTGGCGGCGTCGTCGGTACGCAGTTCGACGAGGTGCCGGAGCGCCTCTGCCCCGGCCTTGTCGAAATGGCCCTTCGTGGGACGGTTGATGTCGCGGGGACGCATCTGACCGTACGCGAGCTGGACCGCGTCGTACCCGTCGGTCCCCTGGCTGCGGACCTGGGCGACGACGCACGGACCCGCCTTGATCACCGTGACCGGCACGGCGCGGGTCTCGTCGAAGATCTGGGTCATCCCCACCTTCTCGCCCACGATCCCCTTCACGTCACCCATCGCGGCCTCAGAGCTTGATCTCGATGTCGACGCCGGCGGACAGGTTCAACCGCTGCAGCTCCTGAACGGTCTTCGAGGTCGCATCGACGATATCGATGAGCCGCTTGTGCGTGAGCATCTGGAAATGCTCGCGGGAATCCTTGTACTTGTGCGGTGACCGGATGACCGTGTAGATGTTGCGCTCGGTCGGCAGCGGCACCGGGCCGACGACCTTCGCGCCGGTGCGCTGGACGTGTTCAACGATGTCGCGCGCGGCGACGTCCAGCATCCGGTGGTCGTACGCCCGGAGCTTGATCCGGATCTTCGGTCCTGCCATCGAAGCGCCTTCTCTCTCGTCTCGCTACTTCACGATCGTGGTCACGCGACCGGCGCCCACGGTGCGCCCACCCTCGCGGATCGCGAAGCGCAGGCCCTCTTCCATCGCGATCGGGGCGATCAGCTCGACCGTCATCTCGACGTTGTCCCCCGGCATCACCATCTCGACCCCGTCCGGGAGGTTGGCGGTGCCGGTCACGTCGGTCGTGCGGAAGTAGAACTGGGGGCGGTAGCCGTTGAAGAACGGGGTGTGGCGCCCGCCCTCCTCCTTCGACAGCACGTAGACCTGGGCCTCGAAGTCCGTGTGGGGGGTGACCGAGCCCGGCTTGGCGAGCACCTGGCCACGCTCGACGTCTTCCTTGTCGATCCCCCGCAGGAGCACCCCGACGTTGTCCCCGGCGCGCACCTCATCGAGGAGCTTGCGGAACATCTCGAGGTCGGTCGCCACCGTCTTGCGGGTATCGGTGATGCCGACGATCTCGACCTCGGCCATCTTCGCGAGGGTCCCGCGCTCGACCCGGCCCGTCACGACCGTGCCGCGTCCGGTGATCGAGAAGACGTCCTCGATCGCCATCAGGAAGGGCCTGTCGACGTCGCGGACCGGCTCGGGGATGTAGCTGTCGCAGGCCTGCAGGAGCTCGTCGATCGTCGCCCCCCAGGTCTCATCCCCCTCGAGGGCCTTGAGCGCCGAGACCTTGATCACCGGGACGTCATCGCCCGGGAACTCGTAGGAGGAAAGGAGCTCGCGGACCTCGAGCTCGACGAGGTCAAGGAGCTCCGGGTCATCGACCATGTCGCACTTGTTGAGCGCGACCACGATGTAGGGGACCCCGACCTGGCGGGCCAGAAGGACGTGCTCGCGGGTCTGGGGCATGGGGCCGTCGGCGGCCGAGACCACGAGGATCGCCCCGTCCATCTGGGCGGCCCCGGTGATCATGTTCTTCACGTAGTCGGCGTGCCCGGGGCAATCGACGTGGGCGTAGTGGCGGGCATCGGTCTGGTACTCGACGTGGGCGATCGCGATCGTGATCCCCCGCTCGCGCTCCTCGGGGGCCTTGTCGATCTGGTCGAAGGGGGTGTAGTCGGCCAGGCCCTTGTCGGCCTGGCGCTTGGTGATCGCGGCCGTGAGGGTGGTCTTGCCGTGGTCGATGTGCCCGATCGTGCCGATGTTCACGTGGGGCTTCGTGCGCTCGAACTTCTGCTTTCCCATCTGCTGTAGCTCCTTGGTTTACTCGCCGGTCACCCGGGCGATGATCTCCTTCGCGATCTGCGCCGGGACCTCGTTGTACGCGTGCAGCTGCATCGGGCTGTGCGCGGCCCGGCCCTGCGTCTTCGAACGCAGATCGGTCGCGTAGCCGAAGAGCTCCGCGAGCGGCACGACCACGCGGATGATCTTCTGACCGGCGCGGTCGTCGATGTTCTCGATGCGGCCTCGGCGCGCGGTGACGTCGCCCATCACCTCGCCGAGGAACTCCTCAGGGGTGGTGACCTCGAACTCCATCACGGGCTCGAGCAGCGCGGGCGACGCCTTCTTCGCGGCTTCCTTGAGTGCCATCGAGCCGGCGATCTTGAATGCCATCTCCGACGAGTCGACCTCGTGGTACGTCCCGTCCGTCAAGGTGGCGCGGAGGTCCACGAGCGGATATCCCGCGAGGACGCCGTTGTCCATGGCCTCCTGGATGCCTTGATCGACCGACGGGATGTACTCCCGAGGGATCGCGCCGCCGGTGATCTTGTTGATGAACTCATACCCACCGCCGGGACCCGTCGGCTCGAGGTCGATGACCACATGGCCGTACTGACCCCGACCGCCGGTCTGCCGGATGAAGCGCATGTCGACCTTATGGACGGGTCTCGTGATCGTCTCGCGGTAGGCGACCTGCGGCTTCCCAACGTTCGCGTCGACGTTGAACTCACGCCGGAGCCGGTCGACGATGATGTCGAGGTGCAGCTCGCCCATCCCCGAGATGACCGTCTGCCCGGTCTCCTCGTCGAAGCGGACGACGAACGTCGGATCCTCATCCGCGAGCTTGCCCAGGCCGCCGCCCAGCTTGTCCTGGTCGGCCTTGGTCTTCGGCTCCACGGCGACGCTGATCACGGGGGTCGGGAAGCTGATCTGCTCGAGCACCACCGGATGATCGGGGTCGCAGATGGTGTCTCCGGTGGTGGTGTGCTTGAGGCCCACCACGGCGACGATGTCGCCGGTGTAGGCGGCTTCCATGTCCTCGCGGTGGTTGGCGTGCATCTGTAGGACCCGCCCGATGCGCTCCTTGCGATCCTTCGTGGCGTTGAGCACGTGGGAGCCGCTGTGGAGCACACCTGAGTAGAGCCGCAGGTAGGTCAGCCGTCCGACGTAGGGGTCGGACATGATCTTGAACGCGAGCGCAGCGAAGGGGTCCGCGTCGTCCGGCTTCCGCTCGACGCGGTCGTTCTCTTTGAAGGGAAGATGGCCCTCCACGGGGGCAACGTCGACCGGGCTCGGTAGGAAATCGACGACCGCGTCCAGCAACAGCTGGACGCCCTTGTTCTTGAACGCGGAGCCGCACAAGACCGGAACCCCGAGACCGTGGAGCGTGGCCGCGCGGATCCCTCGCTTCAGCTCCTCGACCGTGGGCTCCTGCTCATGGACGAACTTCTCGAACAGGGCCTCGTCGTGGTCCGCGAGCTTCTCGAAGAGCCGGTGTCGGGCCTCGCGCGCAGCGTCCAGGTACTCCGGCGGGATCTCCGTGTCCTTCCACTCCTCGCCCATGTCGCCCTCCCAGTAATGGGCGTTCATCTGGACGAGGTCGATGCAGCCGTGGAACTCCGACTCGCTCCCCCACGGCAGCTGGAGGACCAAGGGGTTGGCGTTCAGCCGGTCGATCATCATCTCGACCGTTCGGTCGAAGTTGGCTCCCGTTCGATCCATCTTGTTGATGAAGGCAACGCGCGGCACGCCGTACCGGTCGGCCTGGCGCCACACGGTCTCGGACTGTGGTTCGACGCCGGCGACCGAGTCGAAGACGGCCACGGCACCATCCAGCACGCGGAGAGAGCGTTCGACCTCCACCGTGAAGTCGACGTGTCCGGGCGTGTCGATGATGTTGATCCAATGACCCTTCCACTGGCACGTGGTTGCGGCCGACGTGATCGTGATCCCGCGCTCGCGCTCCTGCGCCATCCAGTCCATGACGGCGGTGCCCTCGTGGACCTCGCCGATCTTGTAGGCGCGTCCCGTGTAGTACAGGATCCGCTCCGTGGTGGTGGTCTTGCCCGCGTCGATGTGGGCCATGATCCCGATGTTGCGCGTGCGAGCGAGGGGATACTCGCGGATCGCGAGTCCCTTCCCACCCTTCTTGACGTCCTGTTCGGTCGTCGTCACGTGCATCATCTCCGTGGGGTTCGCCGCCATCAGCGGGACCCCTTGTCAGCGGAAACCCGCCCCGGGAGGCGGGCCGTGAGGTTGTCTTCCATCACCAGCGGTAGTGCGCGAACGCCTTGTTGGCCTCGGCCATCTTGTGCATGTCCTCGCGCCGCTTCACCGCGGCGCCGGCCCCGTTGGAGGCATCCATGATCTCGGCGACGAGGCGTTCGGACATGGAGTTCTCACGGCGGGCGCGGCTGAAGTTGACGAGCCAGCGCATGGCCAAGGTGGTGCCGCGCTGCGGCTTCACTTCGACCGGCACCTGGTAAGAGGCGCCGCCGACGCGCCGTGACTTCACCTCGAGGAGCGGTCGGACGTTCTCGACCGCGCGCTTGAGCGTGATCGCTGGGTCGTTGGCCGTCTTCTGGCTTATCTGCTCGAGCGCGTCGTACACGATGTGCTCGGCCACCGTCTTCTTCCCGCTCAGCAGGACCCGATTGATCAACTGCGTGACCAAGGGGTTCTGGTACACGGGATCCGGCTGGATCGGACGGCGTACGGCGGGGCCCTTCCGCGGCATGCCTACTCGCCGCCCTTCTTCGCCCCGTAGCGCGACCGAGCCTGCTTCCGGTTCTTGACGCCGGCCGTGTCGAGCGTCCCGCGGACGATCGTGTACCGGACACCACCGAGGTCCTTCGGACCGCCGCCGCGCACCAGCACGATCGAGTGC
>JALYLP010000026.1 GCA_030774195.1 Actinomycetota bacterium
CGGTAGCGCTCGTAGAAGCCGAGGTAATCCAGGACGATCTTCTTGCTGATGCCGTACGGCGAGCGAGGACCGCTCCGTCCTAGGGCATCGTCGAGATGTTGAACAAGGAAGATGCGAGGAAGCTGAACACGGGTAGTCGCTTGCGGTCCGCGTGGGCGAAGGCGGCGGGCGTCGTCGGCAGCCGGCGTGTCCGACTGCCGCCCGCGAAGACATAGCGTTCCCGATTGACATCAGCCTGCTAGTCGGACACGAATGAGGAAGGGACCCCCTCGAGGGTCCCTTCCTACGCCGTTCGAACCGTCTCGTCGGGCGTGTTACTTCGGCTTTGTTCCGAAGTTGGCAATCACCGTCGCGAACGGTCCGGTGATCCGGATCTCGTACGTGGCGCTCGAGTCCGCGAGCGACTTCGTAGCCAGGTTGTAGATGTACTGGCCGGCGGTCGCATCGAACCGCATCGTCGTGCCGGTGTCAGCGCCGCTCGTTGAGGCTATCTCCTCATCCCCGGTCGGGGGTGTCACGCCGCTGATCCTTCTCACCGCGATCTGGGGGCTCAGACCCGACACAACGGTGCTGCTGCAGTCCGTGACCCTGATCTTCACGGGGATGGTGCTCCCGTACTTGAAGATGCTCGGGTCCTGATGCGCTTGCGTGTCGTTCACCGGTTGCAGCACGCCTGTCGCGGCGTACAGGTGCGAGACGGCTCCGGAAGCACTGCTGTTCGAGCCGACGCCGGTGTCCTTGTCCGTGACGGACACGCTCACGGTGAACGTGCCGGCACCGTACGTGTGGGTGTACGGACCCTGCGCTCCCTGAGTGGCCGCCGAGGCGGGCGTGTTCGGCGAACCGTCACCCCAGTTGATGCTGATCGCCCATGGGTTGTCGTTCACACCGGGGTCGCTGAAGCTGAAGCTCAGCGACGCCTGATTGCCGCCGATGCACGCGGTCCCCGTGCCACCGCTGAGGTTCAGTGTCCCGACCGTCGGCTTCACGTTGTTCACCGTGACGTTGGTCGAGTATTGAGTCTTCCCACCGTCCTTGTCGATGATGACGCCGGTCACCGTCTTCGTCGCGGGTCCATCGGCGAACGTGCACTCCTTCGAATCGCTCGTCCCGGACCCAGCGTACGTCGCGCTGGCGAGCGAACCGCCGGCACAGTCGAACGCGTAGTGGAAGCCCGCCGTCGTGTCATCACTGGATGGATCCTGCTGTCCGGAGAACGAGACGGTGACCGCGGTTCCCTCATTCACCGGTCCGGCGTTCCCGAGGTTCGCCGTCGGCGAGACATTGGCCGCCGACCACGAGAACGACTCGGTAGCGGCCGGCGAGTGTTCACCGTCGTCCACCTTGACGGTGACGCTGCCGCCTCCGTTGTCCGTCGTCGCGAGGCTCCACGTCCACGTGCCACCAGCGCCCTGCAGGACGGTACCGTCGCCGCTCTGCTTGCTGATCGTGCCCTGGAACGTCGCATCCTGGTCGGTGAAGTTGCCGGATGCGGTAAGGGTGTCCCCCTCGTTGCCCGACGCTCCCGAGCTGTTCACGGTACCCGCGACCGGCCCGTAGGAGTTCGGGTCGCACGCGTTCCCCAAACCGTCCCCGTCCGTGTCCGTCTGGTTGGCGTTCGCGACGTTGGGGCAGTTGTCCGTTGAATCGGGCACGCCGTCGCCATCGGCGTCGGGCCCGTTCGGCGTCGAGTCACACGCATCGCCGATACCGTCTCCGTCCGTGTCCGTCTGGTTGGCGTTCGCGGCGTTGGGGCAGTTGTCCGTCGAATCAGGCACGCCGTCGCCATCCGCGTCGGGCCCGTTCGGCGTCGAGTCACACGCATCGCCGATACCATCCCCGTCCGTGTCCGTCTGGTTGGCGTTCGCGACGCTGGGGCAATTGTCCGTCGAATCGGGCACGCCGTCGCCATCTGAGTCGGTAACGGCCGGCGCGGTCACGGTCAGATCGATCGTGAAGGCATCGGCTCCGGAGAGACAGTCGCCGCTCGTGCCGGACACACAGGTCTCTACCGTGTCGCTCCACTTCACGGTGTAGCTGTAAGGACCGGCCACATTCGGTGCGCTGAACGAGATGTTCGACATCCCCGCGAACTGATCGGTCGTGTCGTTCCACGTGCTGCTGTCGCCCGGGTCTCCGACGGTCTTCGTGACCGACGAAACCGTATAGCCCGATGGCAACGTCGTCTGTGCGGCATTGACCACCAAGGTCACGGTGGTGCCTTGCTGGAGGTGCTTCGTGCCCTGATAGTCGACCACGAGCTGCGCCGACGTGCTGACCGGGTCGCCGGGCGCGGCGCTCAGGGTGACACTGTTCTGGTTCCCGGGAAAGAAGACATCGTTGTCGATCGACAACGTGTCGGCGAGGGCGACGCCTGCCCCAACGACAGTAAGGAACGCGGTCAGTGCGACCAGCGCTGGCCAAAAGAACTTCTTCATCTGCATGCGTACCCTCCCTATGAGCTGTCTGACCTCGCTGTCTTCAACGCAGCAGCGAGATAAGCACTCCGATGAACCCGGCGCTGTACGAACGACGACCTCCTACCTCCGACGGAGATTTCTTGACACTTTCGCCTCGCCGCGTCACGCGAGCGTCACCGGGTCGCCATGCCTTGGAGGTGACCCGACGGTCGGGTTCGGGGCTGAATCCTGATCGACGAACGCGTCCACCCAGGTTCGGACGGCGGAGCAGATGTCCTCGGGATTCCCCGCTGTGGCCGTCCCTTGCTCGCGGCCGGTTGAGTCGAGCGTCTGCGTGATCCGCGCTCGAAGCCCGTCGCGAACGTTCGCTTCGACCCATACGCGCACGATCAGGATCCCGGTGCGGTCGAGGGGTCGAGTCTCCATGCGTGCATCTTCTTTGGAGGCCGTCACCGGGGCGTTACCCGCTTTCGGGCGTCGGGCCGATGCGTGGACCGCGAAGTCGGCTCGGTTTCAGGTCACATTGCCCTGGACCAAGGCCAGGAGGTCCTCGGAGGGGTCGAGTCTCAGCTCGTCGTTGAGGAGCTTGCGGAACCCTTCGTACTCGCGGCGTGCCGCGGCGAGGTTGCGCTCCCCGAGGTGCGCTTCGATGAGTGCGCGGCGGGCGCTCTCGCGTAACGGTTCCCCCGATACCGCCGCCATGCCCGCTTGAACCGCCTGACCGAACCGACCGTTCGCGCTCAGTCGCCGGCACAGGGCCTCGAGCGCGCGTAGGCGGAGCTGATGGTAGGACTCGCGCTCCATCAGCACCCAGTCTTCGGTCCAGTCGGGGAGGAGATCGGCGGAAAGGACCTTCTCGTTCACCTCGGCCACGTCGTCCAACTCCTGGGACGGGTCGAGCACCCTGTGGGCGAGTGCCTCGCCTTCCCACAGGTCGACGGCCACGATCGGGGACAGCCCGATGTGATCGCTCGTCAGGGAGACCAACGGATACGTCGCGCTGCGGAGACGCCATAGCGCCGAACGCAGGCTGCCGCCGGCACGATGGTCCGTCGATTCGCCCCACAGCGAGCCGCTCGCGAAGCTCCGGAGCAGCGGCTGATGGTGGAGAGCGAGGAAGCAGACGAGGCGCTGGGCATTCATCGTCAAGGGAAGGTCTTCCGCCTCGATGCTCAAGCGGAAGCCTCCGAGGAGACCGAGTCGCACCGGTGTCGGACCGACCGGCGAAGCGCCTGTGCTCAGATCCATCGTTCCCTCATCGGCCACCTCGGACGCGCAATCCTGCAGTCATCGCTGTGAGCGCTGAGCAATAGAACTTCCTCCTGACGCCTCCCACCATCGAGAGTGCGACAGCTGCTCATGAATCGACGTGGCATGCGAGGCTCGCGCCTCCCGCGCGCCTCCCTCGCGTCATCCATTGGGGTATGGACGTTTGATCCCGACGTCTGACCTAGGCCGAATGGTCTACTGCCTTCGAGCCTGGCGCCATCCCCCAGATGAGGGATTCTCATGATTCGAGAGGATCCGTGCCCGGGAGTGTCTTTTGCGCACTCGGCACGGCGCGAAGCTCAGGCAACTGTCGGTGTTTCGGAAGGGACGCCGGACTTCAGATCCCTTTGATGAACGCGACCGTCTCGCCGAGCCCGTCCTCGAGGTGGGTCCAGGGACGCCAGCCGAGCGCCTCGGCCGCGAGCTTGTTATCGAGGGCACACCGCCGAAGCTCCCCGGCCGGTGCGGGGCCGTGGCCCGGCTCACCGGAGAAACCCGTCAGGTCCGAGAGCATGCGGTACAAGCTGTTCACCGACGTCTCCAGTCC
>JALYLP010000027.1 GCA_030774195.1 Actinomycetota bacterium
CGCATGGCGCGCGGCCGGCCACGCCCTGCGCGTCTGTCCGATGGAGCTGTGGATCCCCTGCCACCGAGTGGTTCCCGCCGGACCCGGCTTCGGCACTTACGGAGGGCATCCGGAGCGGCGCGAGTTCCTCCTCCGCTTGGAGGGAGCGATCTGACGAACCCGGACGTTCTTCGCCGCGTACGAGAACATGTGGCCATGTCTCGGCTGACCGTCGCACTGCTCGCGTGCGCGATCGCACTCACGGCGTGCACCTCCGGCGGGACGACGTCGACGTCCGGCGGGACCACCTCATACTCCGCCGAGGTCGGTAGCACGGATCTGTACGCCAAGGCGCCGCAGCGGTTCCAGATCGGCGTGTTCCGTTCGTCCGACCAGGGCGTCCAGCTGCTCACCTCGGGCACGATCGACATCCAGATCAGCCCGTTCGAGGGCGGCAGCGGCACACCGCTGCAGGGCACGGCGCAGTACGTGGGCGCCCCGGGAACCGGAGCGGACACCGGCTCCCCGCAGCTCACCGATCCCAGCACGGCGCGCGGCGTCTACGAGTTCGATGGCACGTTCGACGCGGCCGGCGTATGGCAAGCAATGGTCGATTTCGACGTCGACGGCGGGCACCAGACGCTGTCGGCCGTATTCCCCGTCGCGGCGAAACCGACCCTCCCGGCTCCGGGCGAGCGAGCGCTGCCCAGCCAGAACCTCACGATGACCTCGCACGTCGACCCGGCGGCGATCGACTCCCGAGCGCAGGGTGGCACCCCGGTCCCCGATCCCGAGCTCCACCAGGACACGATCGCGGGCGCGATCGCCACCCACCGCGCAGCCCTCGTCCTGTTCGCGACGCCGGTCTACTGCCAGAGCCAGTTCTGCGGCCCATCCACCGACGCGCTCGAACAGATCGCCAAGACCGGTCCGAAGGACGCCGACTACATCCACGTGGAGATCTACGCGAACTACAACAGCAGTCCCCCAAAGATCAACAGCGCCGCCGCACAGTGGCTCCTGCGGAACAACGATCTCAGGGAGCCGTGGCTGTACCTGATCGCTCCGAACGGCACGATCGCGGATCGCTGGGGCCCGCTGTTCGATCCGAGCCAGGTCATGACCGAGCTCCGTCGCGTCGCCGGCTGAAACCGCCCTTCGGCTCCGCACCCATCACCGGCTGTTACGGTGCTCGCGCGATGTCCGTCCAGGACCATGAGCACTTCGGGCCGGCAGACGCCGCCCTGATGGCCACCCGGGACGGGACCCGAGCCACGTGGATGTCCCTCGGGGGTCTCGCGCTCACGGCCGCGATCCAGCTCGTCGTGGCGATGCTGTCGGGATCCGTGGCGCTGCTCGCCGACACCATCCACAACCTCACGGATGCCCTGACGGCGATCCCCTTGCTGATCGCGTTCCGGCTCGCGCGCAAGCCACCGAGCCGGCGCTATCCGTACGGGTACCACCGCGCGGAAGATGTCGCTGGGCTCGTGATCGTGGGGTTGATCCTCGCGTCGGCCGTCGTGGCCGGCATCGAGGCGATCCAGCGGCTGATCCATCCCCAGGGCGTGACCTCGGCCGGGTTGGTGCTGGTCGCCGGGTTCGTCGGGTTCGTCGGCAACGAAGCCGTGGCTGCCTACCGCATCCGTGTCGGACGCCGGATCGGGTCGGCGGCCCTGGTGGCCGACGGTCTGCACGCGCGGACCGATGGGCTCGCGTCGCTCGGGGTCGTCGTCGCCACGATCGGTGTCATGCTCGGGTTCGACCGGGCCGATGCCATCGTCGGGTTGGCGATCACGATCGCGATCCTCATCACGCTCTGGCGGGCGGCCCGCGCCGTCCTGCACCGTGCGCTGGACGGGACCGACGAGACCACCCTGGCGCTGATCGAGGCGGTCGCGGGTGCGGTCGAGGGCGTCGAGCATGTCACGGAGACACGGGCCCGCTGGAGCGGCCACCGGTTGCTCGCCGAGCTCAACGTGGCGGTCCGGCCGACGCTCACGGTGCATGAGGGCCACGCGATCGCGGACGACGTCCATCATGCTTTGCTCCACGAGGTTCCACGGCTCGCCGACGTCATGGTCCACGTCGACGCGCACGACCACGATCCTCACGGCTGATCCACAGGGCGCATCCACGCCCCGCCCGTACGATTGCGGTCGTGGATCCGACGCCCGTGCCACCGCCGCCCCCCGTCATCGAGCATTGCTATCGGCACCCTGACGTCGAGACGGGCGTGCACTGCACGCGTTGCGGGCGGCCGATCTGCACGGATTGCATGTACCCCGCGCCGGTGGGACATCAATGTCCCGAGTGCGTGAAGGAGCAGAAGCAAGAGTTCCACCGGCCCGCCCAGCGGATCGGCTCGAGCGGTCGCGGCTTCACGCTCACGAACCTGATCCTGCTCTCGCTCGTGGGCGTGTACGTCCTGGAGGTTGTCGCCGGCGGGCCCGGCTCGCTCATCGGCGGACCGACGACCCCCACGCTCGTACGGCTGGGGGCCAACGTTGGGCTCTTCCAGTCCCGAGGCGAGATCGTGGGCGTGGCCACGGGCGAGTGGTGGCGGCTGTTCTCGGCGATGTTCCTGCACGCGGGGTTGTTCCACATCGCGTTCAACGGCTACGCCCTGTACATCGTCGGCGGCGTCGTCGAGCAGGAGCTCGGTCGGTGGCGGTTCGCCGTGCTGTACGTCGTGACCGGCTTCTGCGCATCGGTCGCGAGCTACGCGATCGGCTCGCCGCTCATCCCCTCTGTGGGGGCCTCCGGAGCGATCTTCGGTTTGTTCGGCGTCTTCTTCGCGTACAACTACCAGCGGCGGCACCAGCCCTTCTTCGCGGCGCGTATGCGGAGCATGGGAACGCTGATCGTGATCAACCTGGTGCTCACGTTCACGATCCCAGGGATCGATTGGCGGGGGCATATCGGCGGCCTGGCCACCGGGATCATCGGGGGGCTGGCGGTCGACGGCTACGGGCGGCGCACGTCACGCACCCAGCTCTTCGTAGGCACGATGGTCGCTCTCGCCGTGGTCGCCGTCGCCGTGACCGTCTGGCGGACGGCAGACATCCGGGCGCAGTTCCCGCAGGTGTTCGGCTGACCTACGGTGCCGCCTAAGGGACTGACGGCGGAGCCGGCGTCCCCTGGTCGGCGATCCCGTAGAGGAATCCTTCCCTGGTCCCTAGATAGAGCCAGCCCTGCCACACCGCCGGGGTCGACTCGATGCAGTCGCCCAGATCCAGGTTCCAGCGGAGCGGGGGCGGGACCGTCGGATCGCGCACGTCCCACGCGTAGAGGTGCCCCGAGCAGTCCCCTTGCAGCAACGTCCCGTCGACGACGACCGGCGACGCGATCGTGGGCGCTGCGATCTGGAGCTGCCAGACGATCCGGCCGGTCGATCGTTCCACCTCCAGCACGCGCCCCGCCGCCGTCGTGAAGTAGACGTAGTCGCCGTAGAGCGCCGGGGTGGACCAGCTCCCTCCGGCGCCCTCGAACCCGATCTCCGTCGCGGGGATGCTCCACACGAGCGGATCTGCCGGGTTCCGTGGATCCAGCTTCATCAGCTGGCCGACCTGCTTCGACCGGTCGTCGAACCGTTGATACTCGCTGGCGACGTAGAGGAACCCCTGATCGTCGATCACGACCGAGGCATCGGTGTCGTCTCCCGTCCAGAACCGGAAGACCTCCGTGGCGACCGTCCCGCCGTCGAGGATGTCGGAGATGTCCCATCCCTGGACCAGTCCGCCCGAGTTCGCGAAGTACACGACGCCGTCGCGGAACGCGACCGAGTTCTCGATCGACACGTCCCACTGCGTGTCGATCGGACCGCTCGAGACAGGGCCGTCGGGCCGCCCGAGGTCGGCGAGGAGCTGGTCGTCCCAGCCCTGGATCGTGGCCACGATCGTCGGGTCGACGCGCACCAGACCGTCAGATCCCGTCCCACGGTGCAGGCGGATCACATACAGGTAGCTGTTCTCCCCGCCCTCGATCAGGTAATCCCCCAGCTGGAGCGGTGCGCCATCCCAGTCGTCGTTCCACATCGGGTGTGGGACCGACGTCGTCGCATCGACATGCCAGAGCTCGGTGGGGACCGGCCGATCCGTCGCGATCACGCGCAGCTGGTTGTCACGCGAACCCGCGTAGTAGAGCGGATACCCGTTGGCGTCCGTCGTGGCGGAGCCCTTCGCCAGGTCGCCAGTCTTGAAGACCGGCAACTGCGGGGTGCCCGTTCCGGCGTCGAGGAAGTGATAGCTGTCGTCGAACGCGCCCTCGCGGACCTGCATCCCTCCCTCCCACGGCACGACGTTGGGCTGCCCGGTCCACCCCGTCCCGCACCACTCCTTCTGCGGTCCGGTCTGCGTCTCGGCGGACATCGCGCACATCTTCGATCCGTCGGACGGGTAGACCCAGCGTTCCACCGGCGAAGACGGGACCGGCCCCTGCCCGTAGTAGCTGCGGCTCGCGTTCCCGCGGAAGGTGGTCAGCCCGGGGAACGTCGTGTTGATGGGCGCAGCCGTCGGAACGGGTCCGTTCGGCCGTGGGAATCCGGGCTCGCTCGTGGCGGCCACGCCGCGCGCGACGTGGACCACGGAGAGCACGGCCACGATCGTCACGAGCACGACCAGCCATACGGGAAGCGGGCCCGGGGACGTGCGACGCCTGGTGGTCGTCATCCGCGCATCAGATCGGCCGGTCTGCCGACCGGTAGGTCCCGAGCACTCGGAGCATCGACGTGTGGTCCTCGACCTCCTTGAGCGCGGCATCGAGCTGGGGCGAACCTCCGGGCGCCATCACGTCGACATACATCAGGTACTCGAAGGCCTTGCCGCGCCGCGGACGGGACTCCAGCTTATGGAGGTTGATCCCACGCTCGGCGAACGGCTGCAACGCGCCGAGGAGCGAGCCCGGCCGGTCGAGCACCGCCATCACCAGCGACGTGGTGTCCGGCTCGCCGAGCCCCGGATCCTCGGTGCCGAGGACCGCGAACTTCGTGAAGTTCTCTTTCTCCGTCTGGATCCGTTCGGCGAGCACGGCCAGCCCGAAGATGGACGCGGCGTCGACGCTCGCGATCGCGGCGTCCTCGGGCGATCCGGACTCCGCGATCATGCGAGCGGCACCGGCGGTGTCGTGGACCGGGACCGGCTCGATCCGAAGCGAGGAGAGGAACTCCTCGCACTGCGCGAGGGCCTGCCAGTGCGAACGCGCGCGTCGGACGTCCTCGAGCCGAGCACCGGGGATCCCGAGCAGCGCGTGGTCGACCCGGACGAGGACCTCGCCGACCACGCGGAGCAGCGACGTGTGTTGGAGCAGGTCGTAGGTCTCGTTGACCGACCCCGCCTGGGAGTTCTCGAGCGGGACCACCCCGAAGGGCGCCTCGCGGCTGGTCACCCGTGAGAAGACGAGGCGGACCGTGTCGCACGGGAGCGGGTCGGCGTCCGGGAACGCGCTGCGCACCGCGCGCTCACTGTATGCGCCCGGCTCCCCCTGGTAGGCCACCTTCATGGCCGCAGAGCGTAGCAACGAGCACGTTGCGAGTGTGTCGAGCGCTAACTCTTCAGGTTGATGAAGCTGTTGAAGAT